>JBATIW010000622.1:0-2596 GCA_049668005.1 Maribacter sp. | reverse complement strand
TGGGTAACATTATCGCTGTAGCAGATATAGGGTCTAATTCAAATTAAAAAAAATTAAAAACTCAATAAAAAATAAAAAGGCCCCGACGGTATCGTCAGGGCTTTTTTATTGAAACATATCTTGTCACTTAACCGTGAATATACCTTGAACGAGTTAATCCCATATACTCCTCTACCCCTTGTTGTAACTTATTAAATTCAGCATATTGTTGTTTTACCCTTTCGACATATTCTTTAGCTGACTTTTTACGCTCTTTTAGTGCCGCAATAATTTCTTGATCTGTGCGACTCAGGGCCTCCAATCCATTTTTCAGGAACTCAATGCGTTCAAATAGACTATATGTTTGTGGTTCGCAACTGTAGCAATTTAATTTACTACGTAATTGATGGACATCTTTTAAATTCCGTTCCAAACGGGTTAACAAAGAATTGTTCTTTAATTCAAAAGGACCTGAATCATCAATTATATGCGACACTTTCATAGGATTTGATTTTGGGATGCAACAAAAACTACTTAAACACACCTTAAATTACAAAATAATCTTATTCAATACGTATCTGAAATCGTACAATATCTGATTTTAACGTTTTGTTCACTTTGAATTGCGGACGTTTGAACCCAAGCGAGCACAAAAAAACCTCCGTATTTCAAGAGGTTTTTAAGAATTGGTTGGTTATGGTAGTTAATTTTCAACCTCATCGGCAACAAATTCAATATCGGCTACGGCCCTATTCAATCTGTCCGAAAACGGATTATCAAGAAGCTCTTTAAGTAATCTTTCCCTACGCCTTTCTGATATGTCAAGGGTGTCCAAAATACCTCTTCTTCGCTTAATTGTAGCTATGCGCTTTTTTTTAAGGCGAACACGTTCATTTACACTCAGCACCAATTCTGGTTCATACTGTTCCATCACCGTATATCTTTTCACTTTTACGTTCTGGTTTTTTTCTCTAGGTTCGGGGTCTTGTGCAATGAGTTGCACGGAACCTAAGAAATATAGTAAGGAGGCGATGACCAAATAGTTAATTTTTTTCATTATAAACCGTATAATATCCTAAGGTACAATGTAATGAAAATTTCTTTTGATAACATACCTTAAGTGTACAGCACAACAAGTATTTACATCACTTTATCGGTTAATTGAGCTAATCCAATACATGGACAATCAATCTGTTAAAGGTCTTGGCAAAACAATTGTATACCGTGGCTACGGGGTAAAAACAGTGCCCTCTTTTTTAAACAAAAAACCGATACAATCCACTCACCTTAAATGAATAATTGTATCGGTGCTACTACCCTAATTTTTATTCAGGGCTGTAATTTTAGCTTTGCCTTCAAATACTTTTTATACTGCCCCTTGGAGAGCAAGGCAGCCATATCCTCATTTTCTTGCATACTAAGCTGTTTTAGCATTACTTTTTTATCATCTTCGGAGACGTTCAATTGCCCCGCTTTCGCTTTTCGTGTCAAATAACCCAAAACGATTTCTTCAAATTGAGCTGTTATGGTAGCATCCAATCCCAATTCCGCCCCATATTTTTTGGTGAGTTCCATAGCCTTGGCCTTCAACATTCCTTCATCATCCTGTATTAGACCGTCGGCGGCATTCGCTTGTGTCATTAGTATTACGCTGAGTAGTAAAATAAGATGTTTCATATTTAGTGATTTTTAATTGCTTTCGTTTTTTGTGATGGTCTTTCAATACCAGGATAAGTTATAAAAAAACAAATTATAGTGGCTGAGAATCCAGCTTTTTTTATAACAATTGCAATATTCAAGCCAAATTCCGTTCGTTATGCAAAAGTTGATTATTCCATTACAAAAATGATGCTTAACTTCGTGCCGTCGAAATTGGATGTTAATATGTGGGTTTGGGTTTTGTTCATCGCTGTGGTTATTGTATTTCTTGCACTTGACCTAGGGGTTTTTCATAAGAAGGAACATGTAATCAAAAGTAAGGAAGCTAGTATCTGGACAGCCATTTGGGTAACCGTAGCATTCAGTTTTAGTGGTGTGATATATTGGTTGTTCTCATCTGGCTTGGTCGAGAACCCTACTGGCCTCACCCCAAATCATGCAGTTCTGAAGTATATTACTGGATATCTTATTGAGCTTTCACTAAGCATTGATAATGTTTTTGTCATCGCGGTCATCTTTCAGGCTTTCAAGATTCCGCCCATGTACCAACATCGGGTATTATTCTGGGGTATTCTAGGCGCCATCTTATTTCGAGGCTTTATGATTCTTTTTGGTGTAGCACTTATCACCAAATTTGATTGGATTATATATGTGTTTGGTATATTTCTTTTATACACAGCCTTTAAAATGTTGAAAACGCATGATTCGGATTTTGATCCTCAAAAATCTTGGGTTTTTAAACAAATCAAGAAGATATATCCTATTACGGGCGTCATTAAGGATAATCACTTTTTTGTAAAACGAAAGGGTATTTCAGCTGCCACTCCCCTATTTGTGGCTTTGGTTATCATTGAGTTGACCGATGTTCTGTTTGCGCTTGATAGTATTCCTGCCATCTTGGCCATAACTGCCGATCCATTTATCGTCTTCAGCTCCAATATATTGGCCATTCTTGGGC
>JBATIW010000621.1:0-1629 GCA_049668005.1 Maribacter sp. | reverse complement strand
GATGCGCCTTCTTTTGGGATATTAAAAAATGATAGTGAAGATAATATTACCTCCTTTATTGAAAAACCTTCGTCTGATTTGTTGCCGGATTGGCAATCAGAAGTGAGTGAAGAAATGAAGCAGGAAGAGCGTTTTTATCTGGCATCCATGGGTATTTACATATTTAACAGGGACCTTCTCATAGAACTTATGAATAATCCTGATACCATGGATTTTGGAAAAGAGATCATCCCGCAATCCATTGGAAAACACAAGGTCATCAGTTATCAATTCGAAGGCTATTGGACAGATATTGGAAACATCGATTCTTTTTTTGAAGCCAATCTGGGATTAACAGACAACATTCCAAAGTTTAACCTCTATGACACACAACGGGTTATTCATACCAGGGCCAGAGTGTTGCCAACTTCCAAGATTGCAGGCACCCAGATGGATAAAGCCGTAATTGCCGAAGGATGTCTGATCCACGCAACAAAGATTGAACGGTCGGTCATTGGCATCCGATCCAGAATTGGTGCAGGTTCAACAGTCATCAACACCTATATGATGGGCTGCGATTACTATGAAACCCTGGAAGAAATAGAAAATAACAAAATTAATATACTCATGGGTATCGGGGAGCGGTGTTATATTAAAAACGCCATCATTGATAAAAATTGCCGCATAGGAGATGATGTTACCATTGACGGTGGCCGGCACCTAGAAGACATTGAAACCGAAACACATGTAATCAAAGATGGTATTGTAGTGCTTAAGAAGGGAGCGGTAATTCCCTCAGGCTTTAAACTTTAACTTATACAACGAATCATAATAGCTTTAACTGTTAATAAACCGGCTCATTTCTGTCCCAATAGCTAAAAGTTCGCTAATCTCTTCTTTTGTAAAATCATAAGGAATAGGCTTTGCAATACCGAAGGTCCCATACAAAGTCCCATTTAATAGCATAGGCACCGCAATTGAACCCTCAACTTTTGTTTCCCTGGCTGCCGGACGGGCAACTCCGGAATCATCTGTTTGCAGGTTGCATATTTCCACGGGCTCCAGACGTTCAGCTGCTATCCCGGCCATTCCCTTTCCCATGGGTATCTCGGCAATTTTGGGTATTAAAAAAGCCGGAATTCCCTGCTGAGCCTGCAGCTTTAAGATTGAAGTAGCCTTATCCAGAAAATGAATCGTCCCGGTAGTACAATCGAAACAGGAAATAATCTCAGTAAGTACCTGTTGCCAGTTTATTGGTTGTTGATTTAGAGATACAGATACATCATCCCTTTTTGATTTATCAATTTTATCCATCACCCTTACTTTTTAATTGATCAATTTAAGCGTATAATTTTACTTCTTAAAGTATACAGTACCATTTTCAAACACGCAGAAATATCTTCTTTTTATAAAGCATATACAAAAACGCCCATTGAACGGCTATATAACAAAAAACCATAACCACTGCGTTATATGGGTCTCCAACCAGTTGACCCAACCATATGAACAAGGCGGATGTGGTATAAGCCCAATCTATAAAACCGCCGGCCATATAGATCAAAATAGAGTTCATACCGATTACTTTAAAGAAAAACGCCCATTTTTTATGCCCCAGGATATCTATGATGTAATAAAAGACCGCCATCAATA
>JBATIW010000620.1:0-2799 GCA_049668005.1 Maribacter sp. | reverse complement strand
TCGTGGTCATCGAATATCGATTTCCAAGTGACTCCACCATCTTCGGTTTTCCATAAACCACCGGAGGCCGCCCCAATATAATTGATCATGGGGTTACCTGGTATTCCCGCAATGGCAATCGTTCTATTGCCTTCGGGACCAATGAAGCGGAATTTCAAATTCTTGAAGACCTCGGTGTCGGTTTGTGCGATGCTTGAAAAAGTCAATAAAAAGAGAAAGTAAAGGGTGAAAAGTCTTGGTTTCATACGGTGGTTACATAAAATAAATATCCTGGAAATCCGGCGTAATAGATACGGGCTTAATGAATCGGGTAAATTCAAAAATAATTTGCGCTTACTAAGATAATTAAATTTAGAAATTGGGCCTTTCAATACAGGAATTATTAAATTTATCAACCTAATGCAATCCTTATGAAATACGAACAAATCAATAACCAGCTTTTTATCAAGAACCGTAAGAAATTTATGGCTAAGATGATGCCTTCCAGTATTGCGGTTTTCAATTCCAATGACATTTATCCCATAAGTGCTGATGCTGTTTTGGATTTTGAACAGCATCGTGATATCTTTTATTTAAGTGGGGCCGATCAAGAGGAAAGCATTTTGTTGTTGTTTCCCGATGCCATGGATAAAAAACACAGGGAGATTCTGTTTGTACGTGAGACCAATGATCATATTGCGGTTTGGGAAGGGCCTAAATTGACCAAGGAAAAAGCAACCGAAGTTTCAGGTATAGCGACTGTTTATTGGTTGACAGATTTTGACAAGATCTTTTTTGATCTAATGACCGAAGCGTCGACCATTTACTTTGACACCAACGAACATTATAGGCAAGCAGTTACGACACAAACAAGGGAAGACCGTTTTATACAAGAGTGCAAGCAAAAATTCCCAGCACACCAAACAGCAAAGAGTTTCCCGATTATGCAGAAAATTCGTGGAGTAAAGGAACCAGAGGAAATCGCACTCATGCAAAAAGCCTGCGATATTACTGAAAAAGGTTTTCGGCGATTGTTGGGCTTTGTGAAGCCCGGCGTTTGGGAATATGAAATTGAGGCAGAGCTTTTGCATGAATTTGTTCGCAACCGCTCCAAAGGTTTTGCCTATACGCCTATTATTGCTTCGGGGAGTAATGCTATTGTATTGCATTATATTGAAAACAATTTACAATGTAAGGATGGAGATATGTTGTTGATGGATGTTGCTGCTGAATATGCCAACTACTCCAGTGACCTTACGAGAACCATTCCCGTAAACGGGAGATTTACAGACCGCCAAAAAGAGGTATATCAAGCCGTATTGAGAGTGAAGAATGAGGCCACCAAAATGTTGGTGCCCGGAACCATTTGGGCAGAATACCATAAGGAAGTAGGTAAAATAATGACTTCCGAACTACTAGGATTAGGATTATTGGATAAGGCTGATGTTCAAAATGAGGATAAGGATTGGCCGGCCTATAAAAAATACTTTATGCATGGCACCAGTCATCATATAGGGTTGAATACCCATGATTATGGGGAATTGAAAACCCCTATGAAAGCGAATATGGTCTTTACTGTGGAGCCTGGGATTTATATTCCTAAAGAAAACATGGGCATTCGTTTAGAGGATGATGTTGTAATTCAAGCGGAAGGAAAACCTCATAACTTAATGGCGAACATACCTATTGAAATTGAGGAGATTGAAGAGCTTATGAGCAAGCAGTAAGGAGTTTTCAGATATCAGATTAAGGTATTTGTCATTCCTGCGGAGGCAGGAATCAAATTTAGTAGGAGTTAATGATGTCGTGGTTGAAGAATGTGGTGTGATGCATGGGAGGTGTAATTTTTGTTTCTTGATATAATTTCGGCTAGCTTCACTTACTTGTACTCTACATGTCGAAGTATCGAACGATATAGTATATAAAACAAACGATGTCTAAATCATTCTTAATCATTTAACTAATTATGTTTTTATGAAAGTTTATAGAATTTGCCTTTTATGTATTAGTCTTCTTTTGGTTGGATGTAATAAATCTAAAGACGATTGGATTGATCTGTTCAATGGCGAAAACCTCGATGGTTGGCATGCCTATGGGACAGATGCAACAATAGACGGATGGTATGTTGAAAATGGGGAATTGGTGTATGACTTTCAACGACGTGAACGAGGCGGAAGTTCCAATCTTGTGACAGATAATGAATACACGAATTTTGAACTTTCAATGGAATGGAATATTGGCCATCATGGAAATTCCGGTGTTTTTTGGGGCGTGATCGAGAACGAGCAATATAAACATCCTTATGAAACAGGACCTGAGATTCAAATTTTAGATGATAATTGGAAAGAATATGTCGAAGAACGTGGTGATATAAATCGAGCCGGATCATTATATGGTTTAATGGCGCCCTCTGCTATCGTAAGTAAAGCTGCAGGGGAATGGAATCACTACCTAATTCATATTGATCATAATGAAAATATCGGATATGTAATTTTCAACGAGCAGGAAGTTTTACGTTTTCCAGTACATGGCCCCGAATGGGAGGCAATGATCTCAAAATCTGGATTTGCCAAGTGGCCTAGTTTCGGCAGTGCTAAAACTGGTCATATAAGTCTTCAGGAGTATGGCGGTAAAGTGGCATTTAGAAATATTAGGATCAAGGAGTTGGACTAGATTTACCATTAATTAGAGTCGTTAATTTATCTAGATTCTTGATTTAATTTAGGCTAACTTCACCTACTTGTACTGAGCATGTCGAAGTATCTGATGCTATAAATCATTAAAACGATTCATATCTCATAAGTTACCAATAAATTACAT
>JBATIW010000619.1:0-2497 GCA_049668005.1 Maribacter sp. | reverse complement strand
TTCCCTTCTTCTGAAGAATGGCACATTAACTGCATGCCCAGACAAATGCCTAAAACCGGCTGTTTTAATTTGGGAATCAAGGTGTCCAATCCGCTTTGTCTTAGCATTTTCATTGCACTACTTGCTTCCCCTACACCAGGAAATATAACCTTGTCCGCATTTTTTATTTCATCTTCATCATGGGTTAATATGGCCTCATACCCCAATCTTTGAAAAGCGAATTTTATACTTTGAATGTTTCCTGCACCATAATTTATTATGACAATCTTCATAGCATTCCTTTTGTAGATGGCAAGACCATTTTTTCAACATCCCTTTTTACCGCCATTTTTAATGCCTTCGCAAAGGCCTTGAAAATAGCCTCGATTTTATGGTGCTCATTTGTGCCCTCTGCTTTTATATTCAAATTTGCCTTTGCACCATCTGTAAAAGATTTAAAAAAGTGATTGAACATCTCTGTTGGCATCTTACCTATCATCTCTCGTTTAAATTCAGTTTCCCATACCAACCAATTACGACCCCCAAAATCAATTGCAACCTGCGCCAAACAGTCGTCCATTGGTAGACAAAAACCATATCGTTCTATCCCTAATTTATTACCTAAAGCCTTACGGAACACTTCTCCCAAGGCTATTGCCGTATCTTCAATGGTATGGTGCTCATCTACGTCTAAATCGCCTTTCACCTTAATATCCAAGTCCATTTGTCCATGCCTGGCCAATTGATCTAGCATGTGGTCGAAGAATGATAATCCAGTATCAATAGTGCCAATTCCGGTGCCATCAAGGTTTAATTTGATCTTAATTTTTGTTTCATTGGTGTTTCGGGAAATTTCAGCAACTCTTTCCTTTAATTTCAAAAATTCATAAATATTTTCCCAATCGTTGTTTTCAATGACAATAATATCATTCAATGCTTCCCTTTTTACAGTTATCTCATCGGTTCCCAAATGGGTATTATCATTTATAAAAATACCTTTAGCGCCCAAGTTTTTAGCCAACTCCATATCGGTTAAGCGATCCCCTATCACGAAGGAGCTTGCTAGATCATAATCATCAGAAAAATAGTCAGTCAATAATCCAGTTCCAGGTTTACGGGTATCAGCATTCTCATATGGGAAAGTCCTATCCAAGAAAACTTTGTCAAAAACAACTCCTTCGTTCGCAAATGATTTAAGAATAAAATTCTGAATGGGCCAAAAGGTCTCCTCTGGGAACGAATCAGTCCCTAGCCCATCCTGATTGGTGATCATGACCAATTCAAAATCCAGCTCCTTCGCTATTTTAGCTAAATATGTGAATGCTTTAGGATAAAATTCCATTTTTTCAAAGGCATCTATCTGTTCATCAGCAGTTTCCTTGATAATGGTTCCGTCTCGATCAATAAATAATACTTTTTTCATGTTACGCTATTGCTTTTAAGGCGCTTATTAATTGCAAGTTCTCCTCATTGGTCCCAATGGTAAACCGTAATGTATTTTCACAAAGTGGTTGGGTTGTTCTATTTCTTATAACGATCCCTTTCTCTAAAAGTTGACCATATCTTTTGTTGGCATCATCTACTTTTACAAGTATAAAGTTGGCATCTGAAGGATATATTTTTTCAATAAAATCCACTTGATTTAAAACTTTAAGTAAACTATCCTTTTGGCTAAGTATTTCAGTTACTTCCACTTTAAGTGATTCTATATTTAAAACTTGCGACAATGCTCTTTTTTGTGTAAGTCCGTTCACATTATACGGAGGTTTGATTTTATTCAATATAGCAATGATTTCTTGTGAAGCAAAACACAATCCTAATCGAATTCCGGCCATACCATAAGCTTTGGACAAGGTTTGTGTAATTATCAAATTTGGAAATTCCATTAATCTTTTTAACCAACTTTCTTTAGCTGAAAAATCGATGTAAGCTTCATCGATTACAATCAATCCAGGAAATTCATTCAAAAGTCTCAAAACAGCCATTTCATCAAAGCTATTCCCTGTAGGATTGTTCGGGGAACAAATAAATATAATCTTGCTATTTTCATCAACGGCGCCTAGAATGCCTTCAACATCAAGCTCAAAAGCCTGGGTCAGTAGCACTTCCCTGTTTTCTACTGCATTGATACCTGATAAAACCTTGTACATTCCATAGGTCGGTGGCAAGGAAACAATATTATCCTTGTTAGGTTCACAAAAGGCCCGGAATATCAAATCCAACACTTCATCACTACCATTTCCAAGGAGGATATTTTTAACATTAACTCCTTTTTGTTTCGCCAAAACTACTTTAAGGTCACGTTGTTGGGGGTCAGGATATCGATTAACCCCATTTTCAAACGGGTTTTCATTGGCATCCAAGAAAATCATTTGTGTACCATCCGATACATATTCATCGCGTGCGGATGAATATGGCTTTAACCCCTTAACGTTATCCCTAATAATGTTATTAATATTGAATTCCGACATTTTCTTTCTTTTCTATCAATCTAGTCCTGGTATGGTTTAGCCAGACC
>JBATIW010000618.1:0-1767 GCA_049668005.1 Maribacter sp. | reverse complement strand
TCCTAATTTATAAAGATAGGAAATAGATGAGAATTAAAAGAATAGCATCGCTGTGTTTTTCAACTTATGATGAATATGCCTTTAGGTCAAAAAATTATTTTATAATTTGAATTTTAAGCGAATATTTTCTTAAACACTAAACCAAGGGCTTTTTCGTTTATTAATTAGGTTTAGACCTAATATGATAATTGAACTGAACAATATTTAAAAACAATATAGAACCATGGATAACGCATCAGCCAGAAATATGTGGGGCGATTATTTAGACAACCACTTAGAAGATGCCTTTGCCGAGGCGCCTAAAACAGTTCATTTTTGTGATAATGAAAAAGATGCGAATGAATGTGCCAAGCTGGTCAGAAAGGGAATAAAACGTACTACTTCACATTCGCTTTTGGGCCTGCAATGCCGCAAAGAAGCCTTACCCAAAGTAGGGGATTTTACAGTGGTGACGGACTGGGAAGGAAAAGCGCAATGTATCGTGAGGACTACCGGGGTCAAAATAAAACCATTTTTCAGCATTGATGATGCGTATGCAAAGCTCGAAGGTGAGGGAGACAAAAGCCTTGAATACTGGCAAAAAACACATTGGGACTATTATGAACGTGAGCTAGCACCCTTTAACCGTGTCCCAAGGGAAAGTATGATTATTGTATGCGAGGAATTCGAAAAAGTGTTTGATCGGAAATAAACAAAGTCATTTATAACAACAAAGGAATGTAACCAAAAGAGACCCTTAATTAGGGTCTCTTTTGGTTACACCTTTGAATATCACGCTAACTTCACCCAGACATTACCGCCTTTGTGGGATTCAACCGTGGCCTCAATAAAGTTCATCCCCCTAACGCCATCTAACATAGTGGGGAATTCCCCATCGTTATACTTTCTGCCTCTAATCGCTTTAGCTGCCCCTTTATATATATTGGCCATGGAATCAAAAATACCCTCTGGATGACCAGGTGGTAATTTGGTACCGTCCAATGAAAGTTTCGAATTATAGGCATGCCCCGGTTTGTATACTTGGGTTGGCTTAGTATCACTCAGTACATATAGAAAATTAGGATTTTCCTGTTCCCAACGAAATGCGGCCTTTTCACCATAAATGGCAATTGCCAATCCATTTTCCTCCCCGGTAGCCACTTGACTAGAGCGTATAACCCCTTTTACATGTTCAGCCATTCTAATGAGCACGGTACCATCAACATCCATCTTATTATCTTTATACAAATAATTGAAATCACTTAATATTGATTTAACCTTAAGCCCTGTGGTGTACTCGACCATATTAAACGCGTGGACACCTATATCACCAATACAGGAGCTAATCCCTGCCTTTTTGGGGTCCAATCTCCATACCGATGAACGCTTCTTCTTATCATGGATAATGGTATTGATCCATCCTTGATAGTATACCGCATCCACTTTGTGTATTTTGCCCAATGCGCCCGCCTTAATCATTTCACGCATTTGACGTACCATTGGGTAGCCTGTGTAGGTATGCGTTAAAGCAAATACGGTTCTGGCCTTTTTATGCGCCATTTGTAATTTTTTTGCTTCATCCAAGGATGTGGTCATTGGCTTTTCACAAATAACATGGAAACCATTTTCCAATAATTTCAAGGCCATCGGATAATGTAAAAAATTCGGGGTAAGTACAGAACACACCTGAATTCGCTCATTCTCAGGAAGTTTCATTTCTTCAACGATAAAGGTGTCAAAATCTTTATAAATTCTATTCAATGGCACATCTATCTCCCTAGCAAATGC
>JBATIW010000617.1:0-1595 GCA_049668005.1 Maribacter sp. | reverse complement strand
TTTTTACTATTCCAAATGTCAATGCAAGCAAAATAATCCCGGTTATAATGTAAGTGTACATATTGAAGGATTCTATTATCATTCCCAGTTCGGGAGAAAGCTCTTTCCAGTCTTCAACCTTACCATTAGGAACCAAACTGGCGCTGTATTTTTTTACGGAATCCAACTGTGCTTCATTCTTTAACAATATGGCTATTTCATTACTTTCAGTATTCCCTAATCCCAAAAGTTTCCTTAATTGTTTTTGCTGAACATATACATTTACCTCATCTAATGAAATATTTTTAGATCGGTATAGGCCTCCTACCCTAAAGGCCGCGGAAACCAATTCAGCATTAATATCGGTAAAGGTCAACACCACTTTACTTTTTACTTTGATTTTCAGTTTTTTTGCCAATTTCTCCCCAATTAGAATCTCGTTTTCTTTACCCGATTCAAAATAGGCCCCGTGCCGAACATTCTCATTTAGGCCTATTTGCTTTTCTTCCAGTAAAGTGTTTATTCCATACATTTTCACACCACTTGCAGTAGTGGGTGATGTAACCATTCCCGTGGTAATAATTCGTGAACTTGTTGAAACAACATTTTCATTTAATCGCAACTGTTGAAGAATTTCAACGGTATTTGAAATCGTATATTTTGATTCACTTTCCTCCTTAAATAGAGGATGATGGATTTGAATATGGGATAATTGTTTAAAAACGGTATCATCAATATTGTTCTCGTACATTCCCCATGAAAATGCAAGCATAAAAACCCCAGCCCATAAACCAATAATTATAGAACAGATCACAACAAAACTTCTAGTTTTATTGCGCCAAATATTTCGCCATGCAATTTGAAACAACATAATCAACTATTTATAGCTTCTATTGGTTTTAATTTCATCACCTTAAAACAAGGATAAAAGGCTAGTATGGTGGATAAGATTAAAACAATAAAAGTTTGTGCAATAAAAATTTTCTCATCACTGGAAAAATAAATGATAGGTTCTATGCCATAATTCTCATAGATCTCCTGAAGTTCACCTGTAAAATGAACCGGGTACCTTGTAAACCATTGTACTACAAAGATGCCTCCGACTACTCCAGCCAAACAACCTATTAAGGAGATCATTAAAGATTCCAGTAATAGGATCACTGCCAAATATCTTTTTTTCATACCTATGGCAATTAAAATTCCAAATTCCCTTGATCGCTCAAAAGTCATCATCAACAAAGTGCCGAATAAGCCAAAAGAAATTATAACATAAAGCACACCAATAATTATGTAATGTCCTGTACTATCGGCTGTAATAAATTGATCCATTTCCGGCATCATTTCTTTCCAACTCATAATCTCATAAGTATCGGTGTCAATTTGCTTTTCTAAAGAAGATTTTAAGGTTTTTAAACTAGAGGATCTATCCAACATTATTGAAATGGCGGTTAATCTATTTTCTGCACCATGCATGGATTGCGCTGTTTGGATGGGCATGTATACAATATTTTTGTTCAATTCTGGCGATCCTAGTTTTATGATTCCCTTAACCTTATATTTTCCTGCGGCACTACTTGCATGGTATCCTTGCCCCAACAATACAATCGTGTCATTGG
>JBATIW010000616.1:0-5304 GCA_049668005.1 Maribacter sp. | reverse complement strand
AGGGTAGCTTTACATCATGTACACAACCCATTAACAGATGAACTTCTCTTAACCGCTGGGCAGCAAATTATGGAAGTTGATGTTAAAAATATTGAGGCATCTCCTGTTGAAAAGGTTGAAGTGCGTTCTGCATTGACCTGTGAAGCTGAAAAAGGTATTTGTGCCCAATGTTATGGTAGAAACCTTTCTACCAATAAGATGGTTCAAAGAGGTGAAGCCGTTGGTGTTGTTGCAGCACAATCAATTGGTGAACCGGGTACGCAGTTAACACTACGAACATTCCATGTTGGTGGTATTGCAGGAAATATTTCCGAGGATAATAAATTGGGAGCCAAGTTTAATGGTACTGCTGAAATCGAAGATCTTAGAACTGTAAAAAGTGAAGATTCCGAGGGTAAAGCGGCAAATATTGTTATTTCGAGGACTTCTGAAATAAAGATCGTTGATCCCAATACAGGGATAACATTAAGTACAAATAATATTCCTTATGGTTCTCAGTTATTTATTAAAAATGGCCAGAAGATCAAAAGCGGAGAAGTTATTTGTCAGTGGGACCCCTATAACGGTGTAATCGTTTCTGAATTCCCAGGTAAAATTGCTTACGAGAATATTGACCAGGGTGTTACCTATCAAGTTGAAATCGATGAACAAACTGGTTTCCAAGAGAAGGTAATCTCTGAATCCAGGAACAAAAAACTCATTCCTACATTGTTGATTATGAACAATAAGGATGAAGTATTACGATCATATAACCTCCCTGTTGGTTCTCACCTAATGGTAGATGATGGGGATAAGATCA
This sequence comes from Maribacter sp., assembly GCA_049668005.1. Classification (GTDB taxonomy): domain Bacteria; phylum Bacteroidota; class Bacteroidia; order Flavobacteriales; family Flavobacteriaceae; genus Maribacter_A. The sequence continues at coordinate 4,505 of JBATIW010000616.1, read as the reverse complement.
AAGAAGGTAAGATCTTAGTGAAAATACCTCGTAAATCGGCTAAAGCTGGTGATATTACAGGGGGTCTTCCAAGAGTTACCGAATTGTTCGAAGCTCGTAATCCATCAAACCCAGCAGTAGTATCTGAGATTGATGGGGTAGTTTCTTTTGGAAAGATCAAAAGGGGTAATCGCGAGATCATTATAGAATCCAAATTGGGTGAAATCAAGAAATACTTGGTTAAATTATCCAATCAGATATTGGTACAGGAAAATGATTATGTTCGCGCAGGTATGCCACTTTCAGATGGTTCAATCACGCCAGAGGATATTCTTTCTATAAAGGGGCCTTCAGCTGTACAGCAGTATTTGGTAAATGAGGTACAGGAAGTATATCGTTTACAGGGTGTGAAGATAAATGATAAGCACTTTGAAGTTGTTGTTAGACAAATGATGAGAAAAGTGCGTATTGAAGATCCGGGAGATACTATCTTCCTTGAAAATCAATTGATACACAAATCTGACTTCATCACTGAAAATGACGGGATCTTTGGTAAAAAGGTCGTATTGGAATCAAATGAATCGGAGAATTTAAAAGCAGGAATGATTATTACTGCACGTGAATTAAGAGATGAAAATTCGGTACTTCGAAGAGCTGATAAATCACTGGTAGAAGCTAGGGATGCTGTAGCAGCAACTGCTACACCAATTTTACAAGGAATAACGAGAGCGTCTTTACAGACTAAATCGTTTATTTCAGCCGCTTCATTCCAAGAAACAACAAAAGTATTGAACGAAGCTGCGGTTAGTGGTAAAATCGATACTCTTGAAGGATTAAAGGAAAATGTGATTGTGGGGCATAAAATACCTGCAGGTACGGGTATGCGTGATTATGAAAGCATCATTGTTGGTTCTAAGGAAGAATATGATGAGATCATGGCACGAAAAGAAGCTTTGAAATTTTAATTGATTATCATGAGCGATAAAGATCAAAAACAAAAACAGATTAATATAGAGTTGGATGAAAAGACAGCTGAAGGAATATATTCCAATTTGGCTATCATTAATCACTCCGTTTCTGAATTTGTGGTAGACTTTATTAGTATGATGCCAGGTGCACCTAAGGCAAAAGTTAAAAGTAGAATAGTGCTTACACCACAACATGCGAAGAAATTTTTAAAAGCATTGGGTGATAATGTAAGTAGATTTGAAAAGGCCCATGGTACGATTAAGGATTATGAACAACCTCCGATACCAATTAATTTTGGTCCGACAGGAGAAGCATAAATAGTAAAAACCCATGAATATTGTTCATGGGTTTTTTTATTGGAATAGTTTATTTTTTATTTGAATTCGGAAGTAAAATGCAATATTACCGAAGGGTATTTCTGTTGTGTCATTTGTAGTGAAAACTGTGAATCGGCCAAGAAAACCAATTGACCTTGTTTGTCTTTCGCCAAGAACTTCTGTTTAACCCTTTTGAACTCCTTAAATTCCTCATTTTTATCGTCCAGCGGGTCTACCCAACAAGCTTTGTATACTGGGAGGTTTTCATAACTACATTTTGCGCCATACTCATGTTCCAAACGATATTGGATAACTTCAAACTGTAGCGCACCTACTGTTCCAATGACCTTGCGTCCATTTAATTCCAAGGTGAATAACTGGGCGACTCCCTCATCCATTAGTTGGTCAATACCCTTGCCCAATTGCTTCGATTTCATGGGGTCGGCATTATTAATATATCTAAAATGCTCTGGTGAAAAGCTTGGGATGCCTTTGTAATTGAGCTTTTCACCTTCAGTCAATGTATCCCCGATTTTAAAATTCCCCGTGTCATGTAAACCAACAATATCGCCAGGATAAGAAATATCAACGATTTCTTTCTTCTCTGCGAAAAAAGCATTCGGACTTGAAAACTTTAATTTTTTTCCGTGGCGTACATGTAAATATGGTTTGTTTCGTTCAAATGTTCCTGAAACTATTTTTATAAAAGCAAGTCTGTCACGGTGTTTTGGATCCATATTGGCATGTATTTTAAATACAAACCCCGTTAGGTCCTTTTCATTTGGTTCAACTAGTCTTTCTTCAGCCATTTTGGCTCTTGGGGAAGGTGCAATTTCAATGAAACAATCCAAAAGTTCACGAACACCGAAATTGTTCAAGGCCGAACCAAAAAATACAGGTTGTTGTTGGCCTTTTAAATAAAGCTCTTTGTCAAAGTCCGAGTAAACGCCCTGTACCAATTCAAGATTATCCCTTAAATCCTGTGCAGCCTTTTCGCCAATAATCGTTTCTAGTTCCTGACTTTCTAAATCATCAAAGGCGATTGTATCCTCAATATTTTTTTTACTATCCCCACTGAATAGGTTGATGTTCTTTTCATAAATATTGTAAATACCCTTGAAATCATACCCCATACCAATGGGGAAACTTAACGGAGTTACAGAAAGCCCCAGTTTTTGTTCTAATTCATCCAGCAAGTCAAAGGCATCCTTACCCTCCCTATCTAGCTTATTTATAAATACGATTATAGGAATATTGCGCATTCTACAAACCTCGACCAGTTTTACCGTTTGTTCCTCAACACCCTTTGCAACATCTACAACAACAATCACACTATCCACAGCGGTAAGGGTTCTAAAGGTGTCTTCTGCAAAGTCCTTGTGACCAGGAGTATCAAGGATATTTATCTTTTTGTCCCTATAAACAAAGGCCAGGACAGATGTAGCGACCGAAATACCTCGTTGGCGCTCAATTTCCATAAAGTCACTCGTGGCCGTTTTTTTGATTTTATTGTTTTTTACAGCTCCAGCCTCTTGAATAGCACCCCCAAACAAAAGTAATTTTTCGGTTAAAGTAGTTTTTCCCGCATCTGGGTGGGAAATAATTCCGAAAGTACGCCGCCTTTCTATTTGGTCCTGAAAACTCATTGCCTGATTTTGGGCAAAAATAGTCTAAAATATAAGATTAATTGTGTGATAAAGAAGTCTTTTGAAGCAGCCACTAAAACATATGTTTTTGGGCTTATATAGTTGCTAATTCATTCGAGTTAGGTTGTTATCTATCTTGGAAATGATATAGACCCCATTTGATAGTTCAACAAAATTTTTAATCAAAGTGCTTATAATATCGATAATCAGTGGGTTGAAAACAGCTACATTGCACTTTATCGATAAATTTCGTTGTTAAAAGATATTTGATATTTATGCAATCCAATCTATTTGTCTATCAAAATATTAGATATATCTTGCAATAAATTGTAAGAGCCCCACTTTTTACAACACCTTACTACCTTATGCCATGGTGATTAGTAATTAACTGCTGATACTTATGGAAAATTTTACATTTCACTTATACAGGCATTTTTTAAAAATAGGCCTGAGATTTTTTCTTGTTTTTAATTTATTGGTTATTGTTGGTTCTAATTGTGCCTACGCTAATACAGATAATTTCACTAGGTTCATACCGAGTGGTGAATTGGACAATGATGCTGGAATGAACATGGAAGATTGTCCTACATTGGATTTGAAACAATTGTGGGCAGCGGATTTAGGACTACCCTCTGGGATCTCGGATGGCAGTTTGACGACCTCTAATGTTGATGTTAGTTATAAATGGGGACTGCCATTAGGTAGTGTTGTTATTAGTATTGACGGAGCAAGTACGGATTCGAGTGGAAATTTTAGGACAAAAGTTAATTCTCCAATAATTTTCAAAATTACTGGATTGGTACCTGTAATTGTAAAAGCCCATCACTCAACTGGGATACAGGCGGGTGCTCAAGATGGTATTGTGGCATTGGATAATGTTGAATATAAGTTTATTGGATCCCTAAGTCCGGGCATAATATCTTTTGTGGACGATAATAACTATTATGTAAAGAATACAACGTCTGCGAGTAATCATCCTGAAATTATTCTTGATTGGGAATCTCAATCCCCAGTTACAGATTTAGAATTTTATACTACCTCAAACGGATCAAGTTTAATTACTTTGAATATAAAACCTTATCTATGTACAGATACGGATGGCGACGGGGTACCTGATTTGGTGGACATTGACGACGATAACGACGGTATCCTTGATACGACTGAGGACCCTAACCTCGACGGTGATAACAACCCTCTCACTAATTCTTTTGACAATGACGACGATGGCTATCCTGACCATTTGGACATCGATTCCGATAATGATGGTATTTTAGATAATGTAGAAGCGCAAACAGATGAAGATTTTCAGGCACCATGTGGAATGGACTCCGATGGGAACGGCCTTGACGACCATTACGAAAACACTCCCGGTTCTGGTGAAGGACTTACCCCTGTAGATACAGATTATGACCATAATCCTGATTTCAGGGATATCGATTCCGATAATGATGGTATTTTAGACAATGTAGAAGCGCAAACAGAGGAAGATTTTCAAGCCCCATGTGGATTGGATTCCGATGGTAACGGCCTTGATGATCATTACGAAAACACTCCGGGTTCTGGTGAAGGACTAACACCTGTAAATTCAGATACT
>JBATIW010000615.1:0-2115 GCA_049668005.1 Maribacter sp. | reverse complement strand
CTGTCATTCATTAAAACCGATAACTGATTCGATGCATTTTGGATATTACTCTTGGCATATTGTAATTGGTTGTCTATTTCGGTTAATCGTACCTCAACGGCGAGAACATCTGATTTTTGCAAATATCCTTGTTTAAAACTATTGTCTGCCAATCGTTTATTCTCTAGCGCGGCTTCTTTGGCCTTTTGCAAAACGGCAACCGTTTTATAAGCCAACTGCAATTGCATATAGGCCTTATCTACGACCAATTGCATATAGTCCTGCTTACGTTCAGATTGTAATGCTGTGGCATTCAATTTGGCTTTTGCGGCCTTACGTTGATAAATACCGTCAAAATTCAATAAAGGTTGCTGTACTACGATTCTGGTGGAATAGTCTTCAATCTGATTGGGTTCATTCAGCAATAATGGATTAAAATCGGCTTGCGTCAAGATTTTCTGATTCAATTTGGAACCGAAAGCCATTAACGGATTTGTTGTAGCGATTCCCGTGTGCGAAACACTGATATTTGGCAAGAATATGGCATTGGATTGATTGTAATCGCCTTTTGCCGACATTACTTCCTGCTCCGATATTTTTAAGGTATTATTTTCTTGAATAACCTTAACGAGTACCTCATCCTTGGTAATCAACATTGCTTCTTGGGCCTGAATTAGAAACGCAGGGCCTAAAAACAGTAGTATCAAAAGTAGTTTCTTCATCATCCATTTAATTTGGAACAAAATTAGATGCCTTAAAAAGACTTAACAGTAACATATGTTACATGTTAAAGGCAAGGTGAAATATGAGTCTTTTAAATCCATCCTTATCAATTGGCCAAATATATTATGTGTAAAGGCCATAGTAAATGATAAGGATCAGCATACCATTTCCTGAAGGGAATAGCGGCTTTATATTTGTAAAAGGCCATTTATATGAGGTATTTTTTATTTGTTAGTTATTAGTACTTTTTCAATCCATTTCCCTAGTAGCATTCATATTCGATGCATATTTTTCATAGATGACAAGTATCATATTATCAAGAGTTATAACCTGTTAACTTTAATTCCATGAAAGCATTTGATTCACTTAAGTACTTGGTTGCCATAATCGGTATTTCCTTTTTTATGGCTATGCAACCACCCCAAGATCTCAGCGCTAAGGATATAGTTAAAAAAGCAGATGAAAATATGCGGGGTAAAACTTCATTGGCAGATATTACCATACAAATTAAAAGACCTACTTGGAGTAGGGAAATGAATATGAAAGCCTGGAGCAAAGGGGACGATTACAGTATGATATTAATAAACTCACCTGCCAAGGAAAAAGGAACCGTTTTTTTAAAACGTATTAAGGAAGTATGGAACTGGATTCCATCAATAGAGAGAAATATTAAACTTCCACCATCCATGATGTCGCAAAGCTGGATGGGAACCGATTTCACCAATGATGATCTAGTAAAGGAAGCTTCTGCGGTTGAAGATTATACCCATTTACATTTAGGTAAAGAAACCATCGCAGGAAAAGAGTGTTATAAAATAGAAATGATTCCAAAACCGTCTGCAGCTATTGTTTGGGAAAAAGTAATTGTTTGGATTGATGTCGAAGACTTTTTGCAATTAAAGGCTGAATTCTATGATGAAGATGGAGCATTGGTAAATATTATGAACTCAGGAGATGTGAAAGAAATAGGTGGGCGAAAAATTACTTCAAAAATAGAAATGATCCCAGTTGATAAAGAAGGAAATAGCACCTGGATCATTTATAATGATATCCTTTTTGATAAGGAAATAAAAGATGATTTCTTCACTACCAGAAATATGAAACAATTACGATAATATGTTTTTAAAACTAGCCTGGTTAAATATCTGGCGAAATAAACGCAGAACTTTAATAACAACCGCATCTGTATTTTTTGCAGTATTGTTGGCTGTTGCTACGCGTTCCATGACTGATGGCATTTATGTTAACATGATACACAATGTGGTCAGTTATTCATCTGGCTATCTGCAAATTCACCAAAAAGGCTATTGGGATGAACAATCTATTGACAATACTTTTGAAGAGAATAAAGAGCTAACTCAAAGCTTACTTAACAATCAAGATGTTGAACATATTATGCCAAGGTTAGAAACC
>JBATIW010000614.1:0-2423 GCA_049668005.1 Maribacter sp. | reverse complement strand
TATGGCCAAGCAGCTCATGCCTCAGCCGACCCTTGGAACGGGCGAAGTGCTTCAGACGCCCTGGAACTCTATACTACGGGAATCAACTATTATCGCGAACATATAAAACCTACGGTCCGTATTCATTATCATATTCAAGATGGCGGACAAGTAGTAAATGTGGTCCCCGATTATTCCAAATTGTGGGTAAGGGTGCGTGATACAAAACGTAGTGGTATGATGCCTGTTTATGAGCAAGTTAAAAAAATGGCTGAAGGTGCTGCAATTATGGCAAATGTTGATTATAAAATATCGTTGATATCTGGTATTTATGAAGTTTTGGTCAACCGTGCAGGTGGCGAGGTCATGCAAAAGAATTTAGAACTACTCGGACCTTTGTCCTATACGGCAGAGGAAACCGCTTTTGGGAAAAAAATACAAGAGGCCACAGGCAAGCCACAGCTAGGCATGGATAGTGCCATAAAACCTTTGGAAGAAACCAAGGAACATCCGGGAGGTGGTTCTACCGATGTAGGCGACGTCAGCTGGAATGTCCCGAATATTAACCTAGGAGTTACCGTTGCACCTAAAGATACACCTTGGCATTCTTGGGCAGTGGTTGCCTGTGGAGGCATGAGTATTGGGCATAAAGGCATGATCCAAGCTGCAAAGGCTTTGGGAATGACAGCAGTTGATTTGTTCGAAAACCCTAAATTGGTAGAAAAAATAAATGCGGAATATATAGAACGAAAAGGGAGCGAAAAATATGTGCCTATCATTCCTGAAGGCCCACCACCCATTACCGGAAATTAAAAGCTAAATAAAAATACATGGAAAAGGAAATAGTCAAAGAATATACAAAAGGGGATTTTACTATTTTATGGAAACCGAAAAAATGTATTCATGCCGCGACTTGTGTCAAAACATTACCAAATGTTTATGATCCAAATGGAAAACCATGGATAAAGCCTGAAAATGCAAGTATAGCAGAACTAAAGGCACAAATAGATGAATGCCCTTCAGGTGCCTTAGGTTACTCCATTAAAGGTGAAATTGAAACCATTGAAAATACGATGAATATGACAAAAATTGATATCAAATCCAACGGGCCCATATTGGTCCACGGGAATATAGTGGTCACAGACCAGAATGGAGTAGAACATAAAAAGGAAAAAACCACCGCCTTTTGCCGTTGCGGAGCTTCTGGCAACAAACCGTTTTGTGATGGTGAGCATAATAGAGTAGGTTGGCAGGGTTAAAACTATTACATGAAATAGTTTGTTTAATGGTAATGCAAAAGTAGTCATGTGTTATTATACCCCTGATCTGCCAATTCCGGTAGTAGGCCAATTTTCAGGCATACTGTATCTAGGCCAGACAAGGAGTGCCGCGTGATTCTGAGGAAGAAATAATTACAATGACCAAAACCCATTTTAAACCGGCCCATTTTCTACCCTTGTTCATAGTTTTGGTCATCTTGGATTTAATTACTGGAAGTCTACATAATGAATCTTTACGGCATTATACCAAGCCTTTGATTCTATTTTCCCTTTTTATCTATTTTGCAGTTAACGGCAGAAGTTTAGACCGTTCAACATACATTTTAATGCTGTTGGCCTTGTTCTGTTCTTGGTTGGGTGATTCATTTTTAATGTATGAAACAATTTCCGCCAATTACTTTATTTTGGGCCTTGTATCTTTTCTTACTGCCCATATTCTGTATTGTATCGTTTTTCTAAAGCGATGGAATAAAAGTGCCTCAAGTATGTACTGGGTGGTCCTGATAACGTTAATGCTATATGGATCAGTCTTGTTCATGCAGCTCAAAGATAGTCTTGGAGAACTTTTGATTCCAGTGATTATTTATGTTTCAGCCATACTTTTGATGGCGATCACCGCTTTCAGAAGAAATAAAATGGTACCCTCGGAGAGCTTTAAATTGGTTTTTACTGGTGCGCTTTTCTTTATTGCATCGGATAGCATTTTGGCGGTTAATAAATTTTTAAGTGCAGTCCCCTACTCCCACATTTTGGTCATGGGTACTTATGCAGCAGCTCAATATTTAATAACAAAAGGAATATTAATCCAAGATAAGAATTTGGTTTAGCATCCTTAAATTCTATATTCCTGAATAAATAAAATGGATTAAATTCTAGTATTGAACTTGGCTAATTCAAATGCAGAAGCTGGTAATACTTCAAAGAATAGTTTTAAACCCTCGTGATTTTTGCCCCTATAGCTCGTAATCGCGTGTCTATATCTTCGTATCCCCTATCGATCTGCTCAATATTATGGATTGTAGAAGTACCCTTAGCGGATAAGGCCGCAATTAATAATGAAATCCCTGCCCTAATATCCGGGGAAACCATTGTAGTGGCTTTTAAGGTCGATTTAAAATCATGCCCTATAACTGTAGCCCTATGTGGATCGCAAAGAATGATCTT
>JBATIW010000613.1:0-2774 GCA_049668005.1 Maribacter sp. | reverse complement strand
GCATTTTCAAATTTTACTTCTAGCACTTCCTTTTTAAAGCGCTTTCCACCACAAGTGTCACATTCAAGATGCACATCGGCCATGAACTGCATCTCCACGGTTATTTCACCTTCCCCCTTACATTTTTCACAGCGACCACCATCAACATTGAAAGAGAAATGCTTGGCCTGGTAAGCTCTGATTTTACTTAACTTCTGTGCGGCGAATAACGCACGAATATCATCATAGGCCTTGATGTAAGTAACTGGATTAGAACGGGATGATCTACCGATAGGGTTTTGGTCAACGAATTCTACCTTCTTCAAAGATTCATAGTTACCTTCAAATGAAGTAAACTGCCCGGCTTTTTCCCCATATCCGCCAACTTCTTTTAGAATTACCGGGTAGAGTAACTTTTTCACCAAAGTACTCTTACCACTACCTGATACTCCCGTTATCACGGTTAGCATGTTCAAGGGGAAAGCAACATCTATATTTTTTAAATTGTTTTCCCGAGCTCCCTTGATCTCAATATAATTTTTTGAAGTTCTTCTTTCTTTGGGAACTACTATTTCTTCAGTCCCGTTTAAATAACTGGCCGTTAAGGATGTGGATTGAAGAATTTCATCTAAAGTGCCATGTGCTACAACTTCACCACCATGTGTTCCGGCTTCGGGACCTATATCAATAACTTCATCGGCAGCCTTCATAATATCTTCATCGTGTTCTACCACAATAACGGTATTTCCTAAATCGCGTAAGGATTTTAGAACATCTATGAGGTTTTCAGTATCCTTAGGATGCAATCCAATACTAGGTTCATCCAGTATGTACATGGAACCTACTAGGCTGCTACCTAAGGAAGTTGCTAAATTAATGCGCTGACTTTCGCCTCCTGACAAGCTGTTTGATTTTCTGTTTAGGGTAAGATAGTTAAGTCCAACCTTCTCCAAAAAGCCCAATCTTGCAGTTATTTCTTTCAATAAGCGGTTTGCAATTTGCGCATCATATTTATTCAATGAAAGCTCCTTAAAGAATGTAACCAACTTCTTGATGGGCAGCTCAACTAAATCTGAAATCGATTTACCCGCTACTTTTACATAGTCGGTTTCTTTACGCAAGCGTTTACCGCGACAAACATTACATTTTGTTTTACCTCGATAGCGTGAAAGCATCACCCTATTTTGAATTTTATAGCTTTTCTCCTCCAGCATTCCGAAAAATCTATGGAGTCCAGTAAAATGGGAATTACCTTCCCAAACCAATTGTTTTTGTTCCTCAGAAAGCTGAAACCAAGGTTTATGGATAGGGAAATCAAATTTGTAGGCCGAGTTTACCAATTCATCGCGATACCAACCCATACTTTCGCCACGCCAAGAAAAAACGGCATTTTCAAAAACTGAAAGTGCTGTGTTGGGCACGACCAGATCTTCATCAATACCAATTACATCACCATATCCCTCACATTTAGGACAAGCACCGTAAGGGTTGTTAAAACTGAATAAATGCACATTGGGTTCTAAAAAAGACATTCCATCTTTTTCGAACCTATTATTGAATCCGGTTTGGGTACCAGTCGCAAGTTCTTCGATGATACATTCTCCATTTCCTTCAAAAAAGGCCGTATCAATGGCATTGGCCAATCTATTATAGAAATCTTCATCCTCTTTGGTAATGATCCGGTCAATAACCAGACTAAAACTGTGACCAATGTCCTTTGGTGCGGCATCAATGCGAATAACCGCACCATTATGTTTGATCCTGGCATATCCTTGTTTAGAAAAAAGCTGTAGTGATTTTATGGGATCTCTATCATCTTTTATAACAATAGGAGCAAGCAATAATAATCTTTCACCTTCCTTGAATCCCTGAACATATTTAATAACATCGGTGACCGTATGTTTTTTAACTTCTTCCCCCGATATAGGGGATATGGTCCGACCAATGCGGGCATAGAGTAATTTTAAGTAATCGTATATCTCAGTGGTAGTACCAACTGTAGACCGTGGATTTGTGGAATTTACTTTTTGCTCAATAGCTATAGCAGGCGCAATACCTTTTATATAATCTACTTTGGGTTTGTTCAATTTGCCCAAGAATTGTCGGGCATAGGAAGATAGACTTTCAACATATCGGCGTTGACCCTCAGCGTACAATGTATCGAATGCCAAACTAGATTTACCAGAGCCGGAAAGCCCTGTTATCACAACCAGTTTATTCCTGGGAATAACGACATCAATATTTTTCAAATTATGCAGCCTGGCACCTTTGATGATGATATTTTCCTTAGGATTTACGTCTAGTATCGAGGGCATATTCTTAATTAGGCTTGCAAAGATACAATATGTGAAATGCAATCGCCAACAAAGTGGTATTATCCTCTAAAATCGTGATAATCACAATACTATTTTTTTATAACCTTTATTTTTTTCTATATTTGAACTCTATAAAATATTTATTCGCCTATAGCAAGACAATTACTTTTTTAAAATTAGCGTATACCCCAAAAGGCCTTTTCTGAAGAATTGGCCCCTAGTTTTAACCAAAAAAAGTAATTGATATGGAGCTTCAAATTGCAGATTCCCTACTTATACAGAACTACATCAACGGAGACGAAAGGGCTATTGAAACATTAATTAATAGACATAACCAGCGACTCAGTGGTTTTATTTATTCCAAAGTAAGCGATCGTGAAATTACTGAGGACATTTTTCAAGAAACCTTTATTAAAGTAATCAGAACCTTGAAAAGGGGAAGATACAATGAAGAAGGTAAGTTTTTACCTTGGGTGATGC
>JBATIW010000612.1:0-9116 GCA_049668005.1 Maribacter sp. | reverse complement strand
GGTCTTAATAGCGCGCTGCATCAACCCAGCTGCATTCAAGGCTTCTGTACCTTTATTATCCTTAAGGCTATCAGGAACTTTTACGAACAATAAAACGGCACATAGTCCCATGTTCCAAAGCTCTTTGGCTTCCTTTTCTAGGTTATCCAGACTTAAACGGTAATAATTGGGCATGGAAGCGATTTCCTCTTTAACGTTTTTGCCTTCAACAACAAACAAGGGAACTAAAAAATCATCTGAAGTGATACTGGTTTCACGAACCAACCTTCTAATCGATTCTGTTGTGCGTAGTCTTCTATTCCTTATGATTGGGTACATATTGCTATTGGTTTTTTACTAATAATTGATTTAAAGTTCAATTTCCCCTTCTAAATAAAATACGGCCTTACCTGATATTTTTACGCGTTTGCCTTGGTCTTCACAAATTAGATTACCACCTCTTTGGGATAATTGCTTGGCAAAAAGAACATTCTTACCTAGAACTTTAGACCAATAGGGTGTCAATGTAGTATGAGCCGATCCCGTAACGGGGTCTTCAGGGATTCCTGATTGGGGCGCAAAAAAGCGAGATACAAAATCTACGTCCTTGCCTTTAGCGGAGACAATTACCCCTCTGGCATTTACCTTATCCAACAGAAAAAAGTTTGGTTCAATTTCCTCAATGGTCTTTTGGCTATTGTAGATAAGTAAATAATCTGTCTTGCCCTTAAACGTCTGCTTAGGGTTTATGCCTATAGCCTCATTTAGAGCGGAGATGGATTCTACCTTCTCTAAGACGTCATTCGGGAAATCCATAACATAATAGCCATCATTACCTTTTTCAACGGTTAAGGGGCCACTTTTATGGGAATGAAAATCGATTGTATCAGCATCCGGGTTATAATGATTGAAAAGTACAAAGGCGGAGGCAAGGGTAGCATGCCCGCATAGATCAACTTCAATTTCCGGAGTAAACCAACGAATATGATATTTGCCATTATCTTTGACTACAAAGGCAGTTTCAGCTAGATTGTTTTCTGCGGCTATTTGTTGCATAAGGGAAGCATCCAACCATTTGTCCATAATACAAACAGCGGCGGGGTTGCCCGAAAATACCTTGTCAGCAAAAGCATCTATTTGGTAGATCTTAAGTTTCATATAAAGACAAATTATCGCTTTATCAAATTTAAGTATTTATGGTTTAGTTCGTGTTTTTATCGCATTGAATCATTCTTTCCAAAGCATCATCCAAACCGTGCTTCGCCCAAAGTTTCTTGTCCTTTTTGATTTTAGATGGATTCTGGTTAGCATCGATATACCGTTTTATGGAAGTAATCAAGGGATCATCCAACGAATCGATTTTCAAAATGGATTGCCCTCCTGGGATGCTTAGATTATTTTCATAATCATAGCAGAAAACAAGGACTGGGTCATCTTTTTTTAGTTCAAGGCCATTAAAACAATCGGAAACAAAGAACTGCTCATTTGAGTAACTATTTGCTCCGAGGTCCTTTATTTTGAAAACACGGTCTATTTGAATGTACCCCTTCTGGGAGTTGTAAAGTGGTCCGGCCTCATCCGTTGGTGCTTGGATATCCGTTATAGTACCACTGAAAACCAGTGAAAGTTCATCTCCACATTGACCAATAAACGGACCGGATTCTGGCCACCAATAGGTATAACCCACTTCCAACGTATCTTGAACAAATTCTAATTCTAAGTCGCTTTTTGTTTTATTCTTTGAATTACAAGCCGAAAAAACGATAAGGATGGTAAATAATAGTGTAAGGTTTTTATTCAATTCTAATTTCTTTAGTGCTTTCTTGATGCTTTTTAACAATTGCCTTTAATTTTGCTTTACGTACCTCTTTTTCTTTTTTAAGCTTGTTCTTTTTCCTGTTTAAAAGCTTTGTATGCTTGGCCTTGTTTACTGTGTTCTTCGCTTTTCCTTTTTTTGCCATTCCAAAATGATTATACCCAATCTTTAGGTTTTTTTAGCACTTTAATCAATCGTTCTTCCTCACTGTCCTTTTCCGGATGATGGTCATATTGCCATTGTACCTTTGGGGGAAGGCTCATTAAAATACTTTCGATACGGCCATTGGTTTTTAGTCCGAATAAGGTCCCCTTATCGTGCACCAGATTAAATTCGACATAGCGTCCTCGTCGTATTTCCTGCCAATCGCGTTGCCCTTTTGAATATGAAAGCTCTTTTCTTTTCTCTACGATGGGAACATAAGCTTCGAGAAAACTGTCGCCAACTTCAGTGACAAAGGCATACCAATCTTGCATGCCCATTTCTTCGGTTGTTTTGCAATAATCGAAAAATAGGCCGCCTACCCCGCGCGCCTCCATTCGGTGCGTATTCCAAAAATAAGAATCACATTTCTTTTTATAAGCTGTATAAAAGTCTGGATTATGCTTGTCGCAGGCTTTTTTACAAATGGAATGAAAATGGGTGGCATCTTCATCAAAAAGATAGTAAGGTGTTAAATCCTGACCGCCACCAAACCATTGGTCAACAATATTCCCTTCTTTATCATACATTTCAAAATAGCGCCAATTCGCATGAACCGTAGGAACCATTGGGTTTTTAGGATGTAGCACCAAACTTAGGCCACAAGCAAAAAAGTCAGCATCTTTTACTCCAAAATAGTTTTGCATACTATCCGGTAGGGCACCATGCACTGCAGAGATATTGACTCCACCTTTTTCAAAGACCTTCCCATTTTCTATCACTCGGGTACGACCACCCCCGCCTTCGGGACGAATCCACTGGTCTTCCCGAAACCTAGCTTCGCCATCTACTTCTTACAAATTAGAAGTAATGGTATCTTGTAGGTTTTGGATATATATGTAAAACCTATCTTTCATTTAAATTAAATAAGTGTTTAAATTTCATTGAATTGGAATGAAGCAAATGGAGTTCTATCACTGCTAACGTACAATAATAAATACAACCACCAGCAATTGCAAGATGTGGTGCCTCTACAAATAATCCAGTAGCGGTAAGGTTATTAAAATAATCGGAATGTTCTAAATATTCTTGGGTTAAACCCATTGGACTAATAAAGAATTGACCTAAAACAACGGTAAAAGTCAGAATAAAATAAGTCATTAGGGCATATAATGAGGTCATTATCACTCTTAGTTTTAGTTCAACACTTACATTAGCGAACGCAAAACGCATACGATTAAAAACCACAATTAAATAGGTTATCATAATAATGCCACTAGCTTCAATAGTGCTAAATATTATTGCAAATAAACTATAAGTCGGCACTAATGCATAAAGCGATATTTTTCTCGGCATTAAAGACATAAGTGCGCCAGAATGAACCATGATAAACTCAAAAACTATTAAAATAACATAAGAATAAATCTTATCGGATCCTATGCGTTCTGGTTGCGACCACAACATATAAAATTGGTAGGCAATGATGAGGTTCAAGAATATCCCTGCATACTCAAAAGGCTTGTCGTACTTTTCAATGATATTCATCTATTCTTCTTCAAGAGGTGCTAATTTCACGCGTACAATTCATAGAGTTCCATATCCAAAGCATTTTCACCCGGAGGTGTATGTTCTTTAACTAAGGTCTGTTGCCAAGTATAACCGCAATTTTCAGCCACTTTCACGCTTCCTGTGTTTGTTTTATGTACAATGATTTGTAAGGTTTTAAGTCCTAATTTATCAAAAGCGTGAGCTGATAGTATTTTGACTGAATTCGTTATAATGCCCATACCCTCAAATTGATATGCAATACAATATGCCAACTCAGCTTGTTTTTTATCCCAATCAAGCTCTTTAATATAAACAAGACCAATAATTGTTCGGTTCTCTTTTTCCTTTAATTTGAATAGAAACTCTTCCTTTGCATTGAATTGCCTCACTTTCTTGGCAATAAAAATCGCAGAAAGATCTGGAGTTAGATTTTGCTCAAGTGTTTGGGGGAAATAGCGTTTTAACCGTTCGGCGTTTGAGATTATAAAATCACAAAGTTTCCAAGCATCTTTCTCGGCAATGGGTTCTATAAAGTAGTTTTCAAAATCCAAATACATAAAACCGAATGGTATATAACTGCTATAACGGACTCTTATACTCCTTTACCGCATCAATAAAGGCCTTTGCGTTTTCCAAAGGAATATTTGGTAAAATCCCGTGACCAAGGTTAACGACATATTTGTCCTTGCCAAATTCATTGATCATTTGTGTTACCATCTTTTTGATATCGGCTGGGGGAGATAACAATCTTGCTGGATCAAAATTACCTTGTAAGGTAATATTGCCTCCTGTTAAATAACGTGCGTTTCGTGCCGAACATGTCCAATCAACACCCAGCGCAGCGGCACCTGATTTTGCCATGTCCCCCAAGGCGAACCAGCAACCTTTACCAAAGACAATTACGGGGGCTTCATCTTTTAAAGCATCAATAATCTGTTGAATATATTGCCAGGAAAATTCTTGATAATCGGTTGGGGAAAGCATTCCGCCCCAAGAATCGAAAACCTGGACAGCGTTTACACCTGCCTTTACTTTCGCCTTTAAATAAGCGATGGTGGTATCGGTGATCTTTTGCAATAACTGATGGGCGGCAATGGGTTGTGTAAAACAAAATTCCTTTGCCTTGTCAAAAGTTTTACTTCCCTGACCTTGTACACAATAGCATAAAATGGTCCATGGGGAACCTGCAAAACCAATAAGTGGAATTTCATCATCCAATTTTTCCTTGGTCATTTTTATGGCTTGCATCACATAATCCAAGACCACATCAACATCTGGAACAATGACGTTATCGACAGCTGCCTGTGTTTGAACGGGATTTGGCAAATAAGGTCCAAAATTAGGTTTCATCTGCACCTCTATATTCATTGCTTGGGGTATCACCAGAATATCACTGAACAAAATAGCGGCGTCCATGCCATATCTATGGATTGGTTGAACGGTTATTTCGGAAGCAAGTTCGGGCGTTTGACAACGGGTAAAGAAATCATATTTCTTACGAATTTCCATGAATTCCGGGAGGTATCTTCCTGCCTGTCGCATCATCCAAACAGGAGGCCTGTCAACGGTTTCACCTTTAAGGGCCCTTAAGAACAAATCGTTTTTTATGCTCATATTATAATCGTATCCTCGTTAATAATTAGCGTTGACCAAATCAATGACACTCTCGACCAGAGGTATTTTGGCAACTCTAACATCTGTAAAGTGTTCTCTAGCCACCTTCGCGGTGCTTTCTCCTATGCAGTAGGCGATTTTATCGGGCGTGTTCATTTGTAAATAGCTCTCAACAGTAGAGGGACTATAAAA
The DNA here is from genome assembly GCA_049668005.1 of Maribacter sp. Classification (GTDB taxonomy): domain Bacteria; phylum Bacteroidota; class Bacteroidia; order Flavobacteriales; family Flavobacteriaceae; genus Maribacter_A. The sequence goes on along the minus strand of JBATIW010000612.1, from coordinate 3,826 downwards.
GAGTACACCCTTAACGTCTTGACCTACTTCAATAGGCGAAAATTTAGTCTTATAAGTCTCAATTTCGTTAACGGTAATTTTGTTTTCCGTTAATATTTTAGGAAGGTCATCCATTCGTATGTTACTACAGAAATAAGTTACTTCAGTTCCCTCTAAATAGTCTACCATATAATCGGCCAATTTTTTGGCATTCTTTTCAAAATGCTTCACTTTGCCTATTCGGTTTTCAATCAGTCGTTTGGTTCTTCGACCCACACAATAAATGTTCTTGAACCGAAGTTCATTAGCACTTACATTGGTCAGTAGCGCCTCAACGGCATTTTTACTTGTAATGACAACGTTCTGTATTTCGGTTTTTAAAACCTTTAATGGAATGCGATTCGGACTGGTCTTAATGAAGTCTTCTGATTCTACTTGAATACCGTCCTGAAACTTTTGCCTTTGATCTTGTGTCAATTTCTTGGTGGAAAATACATCAGCGCTAGGACTTTCATGTTGTATTTCACCCATAAGACGTTTACCGCCACGGCTTAGAATGCTATTGGCACAATCGCGCCCAATATGATCATGTTTGCCTAACGGAGCCGTAAATTCAGCTTCCAGTTTTTTGGTGCCGTCAAGGGATAAGAGTACTCCTTTTATGTTGACCTCTTCCTTGTTATTGATATAGACCAAAGCACCTATTGGGGCTGTACAGCCTCCCTCTAAAAGCCGAAGGAACTCCCGCTCAAGCCTTGTGCATATTTCGGTCGCTTCATGATTAAGTTCTGCGCACGCTTCACGAACAAAAGCATCATTTTCCATAGCCGTAATCATAATTGCTCCCTGGGCAGGCGCAGGTACCATCCATGTGAGACCAATGGTATTTTCATGTTCAAGGCCAATACGATCTAATCCGGCTGCCGCAAAGATAGCACCGTTCCAGTCATTGTTCTTTAGCTTTTGCATGCGACTGTTCACATTCCCACGAAGGTCTACGACCGTATGGGTGGGATATCTATTCAACCATTGGGCTTTTCTACGAAGACTACCGGTGGCGATTATGGCATCCCTACTGGATAAAAATTCCTCATTGTCATTAAAAGCTAGGATATCCAGGTAATTGGCTCGTTCTAGAACAGCTGCTTGTACAATTCCTGAAGGTAAGGCCGTTGGCACATCCTTCATGGAATGCACGGCAATATCTATATCGCCATTAAGCATGGCCACATCCAAAGTTTTGGTGAAAATGCCAGTGATTCCCAACTCGTAAAGGGGTTTGTCCAATACCAAATCACCGGTTGATTTTACCGGAACCAAGGCAGTTTCATATCCCAGAGCTTCTAGTTTGCTCTTAACGGTATTTGCCTGCCATAACGCTAATTCGCTATCGCGGGTACCTATTTTAATAATCTTGTTCATTGGGAATTTATTTCTAACTGAAAAACCTTTTGAATAAGCGCAAGACTGTCATCGGCGTCAGAATTGGACTCTTTTAAGTGATTGGCGAACTGTTTGGTTATTTTTTGAATAATGCGGTCCGAAATTACATCGGCCTGTTGGGTATTGAAATCGGACATTTTTTTGGATTGATAATCCAATTCCTCTTCTTTCATAGTATTCAATTTCTTCTTCAAGGCTTTGATTACAGGAGCAAATTTTCGGGTTTCCAACCATTGAACAAACTCACTCTTTATTTCCTCGATAATACCTTCTGCCTGTGGAATAAACTTTTTCCTGCGTTCCAAGGTCTCATCCGTCATTTGTGAAAGATGGTCCAAGTGTATTACCGTTACATTATCTAGTTCAGAAACATTGTCTGCGACATTCTTTGGTACCGACAAATCTAAAATCAATAAAGGCTTTTTAGCATAAATCAGCTCTTTGGAGATTGTGGGTGAATTTGCGCCAGTGGCAACGACCAATACATCGGAATTTCTTATTTCGGTTTGTAAATCGCCATAATCCTTTACTAAGAGGTTGAATTTGCCAGCAATTTTCTCTGCCTTGGTTTTTGTTCGGTTAATTAGGGTTATATGCGGGTTATTGCTCTGCTTTATGAGATTTTCACACGTATTTCGACCGATTTTACCTGTCCCAAAAAGTAAAATGTTCTTACTTGAAACATCGGCTACATTTTTTAGGATGTATTGAACTGAAGCAAATGCAACTGAGGTAGCACCAGTTGAAATTTCAGTTTCGTTTTTAATGCGTTTACTCGCTTGAATAACGGAATTGGTGAGGCGTTCTATGAATGGATTTGCAATATCATGCTTTTTAGACCTATTGAAACTTTGTTTTAATTGACTGATAATCTCAAAATCGCCTAATATTTGACTATCCAAACCAGTGCCAACACGAAACAAATGCGAAATGGCATCGTTGTTCTTGTACACATAAGCCACTTCCTGAAATTCTTCTACGGTGCCTTTGGTATTGTCACAAAGTAATTTTATCAATTGAAATGGATGTTGTGCAAAACCATGTAATTCAGTACGGTTACAGGTGGAGGTTGCCAATAGTCCGTCTAAGTCTTGGGCCCTGGCCTGCACCAATAGATTTTCCATGGCCGTAGCATCTAGACTGAAGTTGCCTCGAATAACCGCATCGGCCTTTTTGTAATTAAGACCAATGGTATAAAAAGAATTATGTTTGGAAATGTTATAGGCTTTCATAAATTTGCTCGAACGTGCACAAAAATATAAGCATCAATTGAATAAATATAACGCTAGAGGAACAAATAGTATCGAAATCCGTGATTTTGAATCCATTTCGTTGTAAATTGCCAATAATCCTTGTTTTATTTGTGATTCCAAAAGATTTGAATGTTAACTATTTAGATTGTATCTAAATAAAAATCTTATTTATAATGCATATGGAGATAGAAAATGTCGCTCTAGGGTCTTTTGTGGAAGTATTGATTGAAGACGGGTTTTATGTTCTAAAAATTCAGAATGATACTCAGCATAATCAAAGGGTTACCCGCGAAATTGACAGTACCTTCATTCAGTTTCATTTCTGTTTAAAGGGCCAAGCCAAGTTCATATTCAATGAGGGCAGATATGCCCTAGAGGTATCTGAGGAGAATTCCTTGCTTTTATACAATACTGAAGTAGATTTGCCTATGAATTTGGAAATGGCCCCGAACGCTTGGATGGTATCCATTGTAATGACCATTCGTAAGTTTCATTCCTTATTTTCAAAGGAGGCTGATTACATTCCCTTTCTCAGCACAGAGAACAAAGAAAAAAAATATTATGCGCAGGAAGGCGTTTCCCCTGCAATAGCTGTAGTTTTGAGCCAGATCATGAATTATAACCTACATCCATCTATCAAGGAATTGTATATAAGGGGAAAGGTCTATGAACTTATTTCGCTTTATTTTAATAAAAGCACGGATGCCGATTTGGAGCAATGCCCTTTCTTGGTCGATGAGGATAACGTAAAACGAATTCGTCAAGCCAAGGAAATAATGATTTCCCATATGGCTGAGCCACCTTCTTTGAAGGATTTGGCAAAACAAGTTGGGCTTAGTTTAAAGAAACTAAAAGAAGGCTTTAAACAGATATATGGAGACTCTGTATATAGCTTTTTATTTGATTATAAGATGGAACATGCCCGAAGATTATTAGAAACGGGCCAAAATAATGTGAATGAGGTAGGCTTGAAAGTAGGGTATAGCACTTCTAGTCATTTTATTGCCGCTTTTAAAAAGAAATATGGGACCACACCTAAAAAATATGTGATGTCTTTGTCCAATGTCTGACACTTTTTTTGGATGTGTTTAATTTAAGTGCGATTTAACGAAAAAGACTGTTTGGTCTGTAGATCATTCCAATAGTTGGGC
>JBATIW010000611.1:0-2186 GCA_049668005.1 Maribacter sp. | reverse complement strand
TGCAATTGATTAGAATTGATTGGGCCAGTATCATCTTGGAATTTGTTATTTTGTCATTACCCTCAATTCGATTTTTTAGCTGTCGGGATTTGCCTCTTTTTACAGATAACTAATTTACTTCAACGATTTCTATCGAACCCTTTTCCGTAACACCTGAAAAAAACCATAATAATACTCCCGGATGGTTAATGCTTTACCCTGGTCGTTGGTCTGAAATTCAATAAAGTCATAAGGAAAACTTTTCAACCAAAACTTATTATTGCCCATAGGCCAAAGTTTTTCACAATTCGCATTAATGCAATATTGTAGTTGGCCATCCTGTAAATTGACCGTTACAATTTTACCTTGATGATCAAACTCGGTGTCGAATCCATGATAGTCCCCGACATATTGATAAAGGTTTGTAATTTCTTTGAAAACACTTGCGTAATCAGGGATTTCCTTGCCCAGTGCGACCTTCATGTATTTGGCAAAAATTTGATTCATGTCGAGTGGCGTGCCATCTGTGTTCATTAGTCCGGCAAACGTTACATTCCTATCCGGGAAATAGGCCATGATGGCATACGTAGTTTTCCAACCTCCTGTATGACCAATTATACGTTCACCTAAAAATTCGCCGTTTCTAACCCCATAGCCATAACCGGTGGATAAGGAATTACTGAGCTCCGTAGGTTTGACCATTTTTTCATAAGCAGATGGTTCAATGATTTTACCTTTTGACCAGTATTGAGGGTAAAGTGCGAGCATTTCTGTCGTAGTCGTCAAACCACCGTCCCCCATGACATAACTCCATGAAGGTACTTTGTCAAACCTCTCTTTGCCATAGTCGAAAATAGGCGAAGTTTCCGGGCGTTCGACAGCATACTTTATTAGTTGGAAATCCAGATTCGACCGCTGGTTGATATACTCTTCAATGAGCTGCTGCCAGGGTCTGCCAGTTATATTTTCTGCTATGAACGCCATGAGCATAAAACCTGAATTGCAATATTGATAGTTGGTACCAGGTTCAAAACGCAAGTCTTTTCCTTTGAAAAAGGCAAGTAACTCTTTTTTTGTGGGCAGTACTCCGTTCTCCATAAAGACCCTATCCATTTCCAAAGCATAATCCATCAATCCCGAAGTATGGGAAAGCATATGCCTTAGTTTTATTTTTTCGGCCAAGGCTTCTTCCGGAAATTCAGGCATGAGTTGCTCAAGGGATGTATCAAGGCTAAGTCTACCTTCCTCTATTAATGTCATGATTGCGGTAACCCCTACAAGCTTTGAAACAGAAGCAATATCAAATCGTGTTTTATTGGTCACGGCCTGGGTCTTTTTAACATCGATATGGCCAAATCCATTGTTGTACAAAACTCTTTTTCCGGATGTTATCGCCACGGAGAAGCCCATAATACTTCCTTCATTCAATATTTCCATACCCAAGGAATCGAGGGTTTCTTGATCTATATTAAGAGGGGAATTTATCTGAGCGCATGCTGTTAGGCAACATAAAAAATAAAGTGTAAAGATGCACGACACGCTTTTTAAACCACCCATAACTTTTACCTTTCAATCTAATCTTTTTTGTACGACTCCATTTTTGATTACCGTATGGATGCCCAAAGTATTCTCAATGTTTTCTAAAGGATTTTTGTCCAATAGGACCATATCGGCCAACTTACCTATTTCAATGGAGCCCAAACTATCTTGTACTTTCATCATTTTAGCGGCGTTCAAGGTTGCCATTTTTATGATCTCCATCCTATCCATTCCTCCCAATTCGAACAACAGCATTTCTTCATGTAAGCTATAGCCAGGCAAAACAAAGGTTCCAGTATCCGTACCCATGGCGAAGTTTATAGCTTTTTTTTGTAATTTCTTAATGTCATCCACTTGAAAGGAAGCAATATCGGTAAGACCGATATCCTCTTTTTGAAGATAATATCTCCAAAACTTGATGTTGTCATTTGAACGGGCGATGTAACTGGAATCATTTGCCTTTTCCAAATCGGCCTCATCAAAGATTCTTTCTTGACGAACGGCCTCCACCCACTCTGGAAACAGGGGATATAAAAAACCCTTGTCAATCGTCAATGTGGTGATGAACGAAGGTTCAATTGCGTATAACTTTTTCAAGAGCAGGGTATCCTTTTGAAAGTCAATGTCAATGCCTGTCCAGTGCACAAAGTTTTGGATACCCGCATCCA
>JBATIW010000610.1:0-6322 GCA_049668005.1 Maribacter sp. | reverse complement strand
CGCAATTTTTAATGAAATGTTTCATATATTTTTTTGGCTTTCGCGGCACCAACAACAACGGTCAGATTTTCGACAGAAGCTTCTTTGATTCGCTTGACCGACTTAAATTTTTTCAATAGATCTCTCGCCGTTTTTTCACCAACGCCATCAATACTCTCCAATTCCGAATTTATAGCGGCCTTGCTTCGTTTGTTTCTATGGAAAGTAATACCAAATCGATGGGCCTCATTCCTAAGCTGTTGAATAATCTTCAAGCTTTCTGATTTTTTATCCAAATATAAGGGTATGGAATCCTCGGGAAAATAAATCTCCTCCAATCTTTTCGCAATACCCACAATGGCGATCTTTCCTCTTAATCCTAAAACATCCAAACTTTTTAAAGCTGATGACAATTGTCCCTTCCCTCCATCTATGACGATTAATTGTGGTAAAGGTTGCTCTTCACTCAACAATCTTTTATATCGTCGGTAAACCACTTCTTCCATCGAGGCAAAGTCATCGGGTCCTTCCACCGTCTTAATGTTATAATGGCGATATTCTTTTTTAACAGGCTTTCCATTCTTGAAAACAACACAAGCCGCTACCGGATTGCTCCCTTGAATATTACTATTGTCAAAGCATTCTATATATCTAGGCTCCTGTGATAAGCGAAGGTCTTTTTGCATTTGGGCCATGATTCGATTTGTATGGCGTTCGGGATCTATAATCTTGATTTGATTGAACCGTTCCTGTCTATAATACTTCGCATTCCGAATGGATAAGTCCAGGATTTTTCGCTTATCGCCCAACTTGGGAATGGTAACCTTTAAATGTGGTTCAACAACAACCTTAAAGGGTAGGTAAATCTCTTTTGACTCTGAATTGAATCGTTGTCTTATTTCAAAAATTGCCAATTGTAATAAATCCTCATTTTTTTCATCTAACTTTTTTTTGATTTCCAGCGTATGCGACCGTATGATAGAACCATGAGAAAGTTGCAAAAAGTTCACATAGGCGAACGCTTCATCAGCAATAATGGAGAATACATCCACATTGTTGATTTTTGGGTTGACAATTGTAGTTTTGGCTTGATAGTTTTCAAGAACATCAATCTTATCCTTGATTTGTTGAGCTTCTTCAAAATGCATTTCAGTAGCCAGCAATTTCATTTGATTTTTGAAAGAATGTAAGGAAGATTTAAAATTTCCCTTGATTATATTCCTTATCTCATCAACTTGTTTGTCGTAATCTGCACTACTTTGTAAACCCTCACAAGGGCCTAAACAATTCCCCAACTGATATTCAAGACACACCTTAAATTTACCTGCATCAATCTTTTCCTTGGATAAATCATAATTACAGGTTCGCAAAGGATATACATTTTTGATTAATTCCAACAAGGTCTTAACCGTGTACATGCTCGTATACGGTCCAAAATATTCAGACCCGTCCTTGATTAATTTACGCGTTGGGAATATTCTAGGGAAACGTTCATTTTTTATGCATATCCATGGGTATGATTTGTCATCTTTCAACAAAACATTATACCGCGGCCTATATTTTTTAATAAGGTTGTTTTCCAACAAAAGTGCATCAGATTCCGTTGTTACGACGATATGCTTTATGTTATGTATCTTTTTTACCAGAATACGGGTTTTGCCATACTCATGATTTTTATTAAAATAAGAAGAAACCCTTTTCTTTAAGTTCTTTGCCTTACCTACATATAATATCTTATCATCAACATCATAAAACTGATATACCCCAGGACTATTTGGTAGTGTACCTATTTGAATCTTTAAGGGTAATTGAGGCATTAAGTGGTCTAATATTTTATTTTAAAATGTACTCTGTTAAATTACTACGTTTTTGATTAAACAAATACACTTAACTGTTTTTTAACTTCCCCCTTAGGTTAGCTTAATTAAATAGGCAATTTGAATCATTAAATTATTGTGATAATTGATTGTGTATTGTTGTTTTTTGCTAATTTTTGTGCCCTTTTTCAAAACAACCGTAAATATTAATTGATTTTTCTTATATTTAACAAAACTACTGTTCGTATTCTTTTTTAAACAATTTTATCTTTTTAACTCTTTGTTTCTGTGCTAGTTAAATAACTATAAAAGAATTAGGCCTTCCTATCTTCAATTTATCAAATTGCTAATTTTTTCATAAAAAAGTGCATTTCATCGATAAAAGCGTGCGTTTTATAGATTTTTTTATATATTTAAAGCATCAAAATCAAAAGAAATTTATTTATACATGGATAATTACATTATAACCCTCGGCACTTATTTAATATTGATGTTGTTTTTCAAAGTCTATTTTGCAGTAGCCGCAAAAGAATAGTATTTACTTTTCATATCTTGTCGTAAATTTTCAACCCCCCCACATGTTGAAATCAGATTTACGATTGCTTTATACCAAACTTAGGAAGGAACTCCCCCTTCAAAAAATCGCTGATTACAGTCTGCAGTTGGCCAATATGTCCTTGGAACTTCCTATATGGAATTTTGATTATTACCACATTTTTTTACCGATCGTCGATAAAAAGGAAATAGACACTACTTTCCTACTGTCCATACTCCAAGGGCGGGATAAAAATGTAATACTTCCAAAAATCGAAGGTGATGATTTAGTCCACTTTTTACTTACCGATAATACCACGCTCAAAACAAACAAATGGAATGTTCCTGAACCCGTAGACGGCATTTTAGTGGCGTCCAATAAGATCGATGTTGTTTTTGTACCCCTTTTAGCTTTTGATAAACAAGGTAACAGGGTTGGTTACGGAAAGGGATTCTATGACCGATTTCTAAAGCAATGTAAAAAAGATGTTGTTAAAATAGGATTGTCATTGTTTGAGGCTGAAGAAAAAATTGAAGACGTCTCTGAAGACGATATTCCTTTGGATTATTGCATAACCCCAAACAAAATCTACGAATTTTCCAAGTCCTGATTTACTTCGCGCTCAATTTCTTCTATTTTCTTAATTCCGAAAGCCTTTTTATTGAAAACCAATAAAATACCAACACCGGTACTTATAGCCGTATCGGCTACATTAAAAACAGGGTCAAAAAAGCTGAAATTACTTCCTCCAAAATAAGGCACCCACGCCGGCCAAGTACTATCTATCATCGGAAAATAAAGCATATCCACCACTTTGCCGAAAAATAATCCTCCATAAGGTTCCTCTGAAAAAAGTGTCGCAACCTGACCTATACTGTCATTGAACAAAACACCGTAAAAGACAGAATCTATGATGTTCCCCAGAGCTCCAGCAAAAATCAATGATACCGCAAGAATCAATGTTCTTGAGCTTTGTTTCTTTATACTATCAAAAAGCCAATACCCAATACCTGCAACAGCAAATAAACGAAATACCGTCAATATTAATTTGGCCGTATTTTCAGATATAGGTAAGAAGTCATTTAATTTGGCCCCCCAAGCAGCTCCTGAGTTTTCAATAAAATGAATCTTAAACCACTCGAAAACCTCATAAGAATCGCCGAGGGCAAAATGGGTTTTAATGTATATCTTGCTGACTTGATCAACAAGCAGCACCAAGACAATGATCAATAAGGACTTTTTAATACTCATTCGATAAATTATAGATGGGCAAAAATAGGTATATTAATCGATTTTCTTTAAGTAGATATTGCCGGTCGTAGTAATCAAATTAAAATAATCGTCTCCCCTGGGTATATTCCCTGCTTCAGTACTTCCAAAGCTGTTTTTAGTTACAATGGTTGCCCCATTTGATGACACATAAATATCCCCACTGCGCGTTACTGCATGGGCTATACCATTAATACTTTGAAAATTGCAAGTGCCGTCATCCAAGGTTATTCTTAAATCTTTATACCTCCCATTGGCATAGACATTGGTATTGCTCCCAAAAAGTCGGACTTTCATATTTTCAGGAATCTGTACTTTAAGTGAAATTGAAATTACCTTATGTGCGCTTAACTTATCATTGGGTTTTATATAATTCGGCTGAAACCCTGTGCTTATTTCAATAAATGGCCCATCTTCTTCAATCTTAACCAATAAATCATTTTTGTACTCTCCATCAATTAGCGCTGCTACAATGATCTCTTTTGATCGTGTTGCAGTAATCTCAACTTTAAAGCAGCCATTCGCATCAATTAGAATAAATGAAGTATCAGGGTTGAATGCTGTTTTTTTGACCATTTTTTGGGCATTCAGCGATCCATAGGATATCAACAAAACCAGAACAACTATTTTACTTCGCATTTTTAAGCATAAAAAAACGCCCAAAAGGGCGTTTCATTTATTTTTGCATGTTTTTCGCCTCGATGCTCAGCGTGGCATGAGGAACCAACTTTAAGCGTTCCTTATTGATCAGCTTACCAGTTACGCGACAAATACCATAGGTCTTATTTTCAATACGCAACAAAGCATTGGTTAAGTCACGAATAAATTTTTCTTGGCGAATTGCCAATTGCGTATTCGCCTCTTTGCTCATAGTTTGCGAGCCTTCTTCAAAAGCCTTGAAGGTAGGTGAGGTATCATCGGTACCATTATTACCATCGTTCATATAAGAACTCTTCAATAAATTCAAGTGACTTTTTGCTTTCTTTATTTTTTCTTCAATCAAAGATTTGAATTCTGCTAAATCTTTATCTGAATATCTTACGTTTAAATCCTGTGCCATTTTATTAGTGTTTTTCGATAAACAATTTTGTATTTACTTCGCCAAATTCAATTGACGTGCCAACTTCCAACTTATCCTCAAATATCAGCTCTGCTGTCAGCGTTTCTGCCTTGATATACCCTAGATTACTTTCAACGGCATTTTCGACCAGACCATCTTTTAAGATTTTTATGTCAATCTTATCAGTTACCTCATATCCAGATTCCTTCCTGATATTTTGAATTCTGTTTACAAGTTCCCGTGCTATACCTTCTTTTCTAAGATCATCATTGATGGTTACATCCAAGGCTACAGTTAGTGATCCTTGACTAGCCACCAACCAACCTTCAATGTCTTGAGAAGATATCTCTACATCTTGTAACTGTAATTTAATGATTTTATTTTCAATTTTTAATGATATTTCGCCCTCTTGTTCAATTTTCTGGATGTCCGCCTGTCCTAAAGCTCCAATACGCTGTGCAATCTGCTTCATTTCATTGCCGAATTTTGGGCCTAAAACTTTGAAATTTGGTTTTATACGTTTCACCAAAATTCCGGAGGCATCGTCAAGGAGTTCTATTTCCTTTACATCGACTTCTGACATTATCAAATCGGCAACCGCTTCGATTTCATGCCTCTGTTTGTCGTCTAAAACAGGTATCATTATCTTTTGTAAAGGTTGACGGACTTTTATTTTTTCCTTTTGACGTATAGAGAGAACCAATGATGAAATGGTCTGTGCCTTGGCCATTTTACTTTCCAATGCTTTATCGACCAACTTGGCATCAAAAACCGGGAAATGCGCTAGATGGACACTTTCGAACTTTTCGTTTGAAGTGGTATTGGTCAAATCCTTATATAGACGATCCATAAAGAATGGCGCGACAGGAGCAGCTAATTTCGCCACCGTCAGCAAACAAGTATACAATGTTTGATAGGCGGAAATCTTATCTTTTTGATAATCCCCTTTCCAAAATCGTCTTCTACATAAACGAACGTACCAATTACTCAAATTTTCCTGTACATAATCGGAAATAGCGCGTGCAGCCTTTGTTGGTTCATAATCATCATAGGCTTCATCTACCTTTTTAATCAAGGTGTGTAATTCCGATAATATCCAACGGTCAATTTCTGGGCGTTCATTTAAAGGAATGTGATCCTCTGCATAGGAGAATTCATCAATATTCGCATATAAAGCAAAAAACGAATAGGTATTATAAAGTGTGCCGAAGAACTTTCGTTTGACCTCAACGATTCCCTCAATATCGAATTTGAGGTTATCCCAAGGGTTCGCGTTAGAAATCATATACCAGCGTGTGGCGTCTGGTCCATGATCATCCATGGTCTTAAAAGGGTCAACAGCGTTACCAAGTCTTTTCGACATTTTCTTGCCCTCCTTGTCCAAGACCAAGCCATTCGAAACAACATTCTTATATGCCACAGAATCGAAAACCATAGTAGCTATGGAATGCAAGGTATAAAACCATCCTCTCGTTTGATCTACTCCTTCAGCAATGAAATCGGCTGGGAAAGTTTGTCCCTTATCAATCAAATCCTGGTTTTCGAAAGGATAATGCCATTGCGCATATGGCATTGAACCACTATCAAACCAAACATCGATTAAATCACTTTCGCGCTTCATAGGTTTGCCTGATTTGGATACTAGAGTAATTTGATCAACAA
>JBATIW010000609.1:0-3141 GCA_049668005.1 Maribacter sp. | reverse complement strand
CAACATAGGAAAGGGCGGAAAGTAAATTCCCTGCGCTTTCAACCTTTACTCTAAAACGGTGAAAACTATTATCGGTTATACCATTCTGGTTGTGTTTGCTGAAGGTATAATTAGTAGCGAAAATGAGGTTGTTTTCGGTAAGTCGCACCCTTCTTTCTTCAATACTTCGCACATCATTATATGCTTCAGTAGTTGATGACACTGTTCTGTCGATTATGGCATCTGTAAATCCAGTGGTCCCTGATGGAATAGTCAGTTCCAAGCCATCTACATCTTCGTTCGGCTCAAAATATTGGGCTAGTTCTGGAAATTCATTGGCATCATCATAAGAATCCGCTATCTCGTCCAAACGCTCATATGAGTTTTGGTACACATTGAAGAATCGGCTTGGGTTTACATTATTCACAAACTGAATATTCAGCAGTTCAACATTGTTTCTTTTGAAATCGTTAGGTGACCAATTGTAACCTAAAATGGTATTGAAGGTTTGCTTGTCCAATCCAATATTTTTTTGAAAACTAGTACCTAAAGAAAGTCTCGTTTGTGGCAAAGTATATGTTGGTATTAATTTACTGGTATTTGCAAAAGGGAACCAGATTCTGGGAAAAGTTAAATTGATATCCGCCCCAAATTCCAACAAGTTAAAAAAACGATTGTCAGTTGCGGTTATACTTTGGTCGTTTGACGATCCTACATTCAATCTACCGGTTAAACTTAAATTTTCAGCCCCTTTAAAAAGATTCCGGGCTTGCAAGGATGGACTAAATGCCAATCCCACTTGTTGAATATTGGAATGCGATACATCCAAATCCATCCCTAGGGAGTATTTGGGTCTTTCTGTCAAATAAATATTGGCGGTTAAACCAGTTTGTACACTATCAGTCTTAAAGGCAATTGAAGGATATTTAAAAACATTTAAATTGGTAATTTGCCTATAGGTCCGAGACCTATCCAATTCTCGATAAATACTATCTTTCTCAAAGAAAATGGCATCTGTAAGGGTTTTTGGTTTAAATCTTAATTTGTCTTTATAATATATATTGTAATCCCCATATTTAATAACGTTGTTTTGTTCTTCATCGCCGCTTAGTATAAAATCAGTGTAGATATTGATTTCCTTGAACTTTTCAATTTTGTATTCAGAGGTGGTAATGGCATTATTGCTCCTAGTTCTTAGGTTATCAATATTAAGTGCGATTTCCATATTTTGGTCATCCGCTGCTTTTGTAGAATCCCTGGAAATGGCATAGTTGATTGAACTTTCCTGAAAGTTACGAATACCTGAATTACGGAAAATTGATGTCATTCGCTTGCGTTCGTTATCAAAATCGACAAGATCAAATTGTTTTCCTTCTTTAATAAGTGATTTGCTTTTGCTTAATTGGTATATGGAATCTATAACCTTGGATGATATTTTGTCGACAATTGAATCAATCACATAAGGCTTACCTAAGGTGATTTTATAATCAATTGCAGCCCGTTTGGCCCGTTTCAATGTATCAATCTCGAAAGTGGTATTGTTGTTAAAATACCCTTTGCTATTGTAATAGGCCTGGAGCCGTTCTAGAGTTCTACGTGATTCCGAGGTATCGATGATTGTTGGTGGTTCGCCAATATTCTTTAGCCACACGCTCATCCCTTTGACCATAAAGGATTCCGCAAGCCTGTCCACTTGTTTTTCGGATAGTAATTTTATAAGTCTTGCTTTCCTTTTCTCTTTTTTATACAGCCAATTTTGAAAAGAAGAATCTGGATTTTGTTTGGCAAGATTATATAAATTCAATCTTAAGGGATATCCTAATAACGAACTATTGGGTTTTTGAATAATAAGGCTTTGAATATCCTCATCGTTCACCTTATCCTCATCTGCATAAATGGTATTGTTTGTAAGAAGCAATTCGTTTTCACCGACCCTTTTCAGGGTATTACAAGAGGCAAGTGTAACAGCAATAAATAATAAGCTTATTTTAGCGCTGGGGTTCTTAAAACGAAACACGATCCTCATAGAAATCAAAAATACATTATTTGTATGGTTGGTAAAAGCCAAATAAAGTTTATAAAAAGCTTACAGCAAAAAAAGTACCGAAATCAAAATGGGATGTTTGTGGTTGAAGGTATAAAGACCGTACAAGAGCTTTTGGATTCGAATTTTGAGCCGTATAAAATCTATAGTTCAAGTGGCGAGCTGTTTCAATACCCAAGTGACCAACTTGAAATCATATCAGAGGTCGACTTGAAGAAAATAAGTAGCCTAAAGAATCCCAATAAGGTACTGGGTATATTCAAGATTCCCAACTCCATAAAGGTTGATGAAAATGATTGGATAGTAGCCTTGGATGATGTTCGCGACCCCGGAAATTTAGGGACAATTATTCGGCTTTGTGATTGGTTCGGCATAAAACATTTAGTGTGTTCCGAACAAACTGTCGATTGCTATAACCCCAAAGTGCTGCAAGCAACTATGGGTTCAATAACAAGGGTGAATATTATGTATACGGATCTAGTTCAGTTTATAAAAAAATCAGAACTACCTGTCTATGGCACTTTTATGGATGGGAATGATATCTATTCGTCCAAAATGCCATTAAAGGGAATTTTGGTCATGGGTAATGAAGCCAATGGTATTTCCAGTGAAATTGAAAACTTGGCCAATTTAAAAGTAAGTATTCCACAATTTGGGAGTAAAGCAACGGAAAGTTTGAATGTAGCTACTGCGGCAGCTATATTCCTGAATGAGATAAGACGCCCTTAATTCAAAAATTTATTCAAACGTAAAATTAATGAAGAGTCCTCGGGTACGCATTGCGTCTATATTACCAGTCCACGGACTATCTGGGTCATTGTCAGGTACCAATTCATCACTAATGGCAAATACACCGCGTATGGAAGGGGTAAACTTAAAATACTCTAGATAAAAGTCAATACCAAACCCCAGCTCATAATTGTAAACCACTTTTTTCATTCTAAAAGTACCTCCAGAGTTGTCATCCAAACTGGATTCATTGCTCCCAAGATTCATTGAGGTTGATGCTCCACCAATTAAAAATGGTTTCCAATTACCTAACCTTCGTGCGCTAAACTTTAATAACAATGGAAAATTGATATACGTTGATTTAACTTCCCGTATAGCGTCTTGTTCTT
>JBATIW010000608.1:0-3609 GCA_049668005.1 Maribacter sp. | reverse complement strand
GCCATACACAAAGCCAGATGCCACCAATCCGGTTGATACCGCTTTCTTTCCAAGCAGAATTACTTTTGAAGAGCCGAACAGTAGCAGATTATCAGAATACCTGAGGGCAGATGCATCCGCCATTTATGATTTTGCTTTATCCCCTAGAATAAAAGCTACGATAGGCGCATCGGTTTTGAATTTCACCAACCGAAAAAATATTCTCAATACTTATTACCGGCTCACTGATAATGATGAGGTTGAAACTGTGGAAAGTGTTTCTTTGGGTCTTACCCCAAATTTCAGTTTTAGAATCAAATTTTAATGATGCTTAAGCCTAGACATGACTATGACATGCGGAAAGGTTATCGCCGCCAAAAAATACAGCAGAATTGATATGAAAAACTGATGGTCTCCACCAAAGAAAAAGAACAATAAACCAAGACCAAGAACTGAAACCAACCAATACAACCAAGAAGATTTAAGGTATGTTCTGAATGTACTTTTGGATGCATCACCATATAAATACTTCATTTGATCAACTAGCGATGGTATGCTATGCCATAGAATAAAGTAAATACAGAAACCCCATAATAACGAAGCGGTATTGAATATAATATAGAATATCAGAATATAGAAAAGCTCTTCATATATTTTAACGTTCAGTTGTTTGGTATACCAAAAGAAAAAAAGGCTCACAATAAAAATTAATGCAGATCCAGCTAGTATTACCGCAAATAGCTGTTTGCTTAAAACTAAAGAGCTCACTTCTTCAATAATTATACTTACTTCGTCTACTCTTATCAAAAATATCATGAACAAAATTATCAAACCATAACTTATGTACATAAAAAAAGGTGCTAAACCTGAAATCCTCATTTTACCCTTAAAATGTTGCTCCCCGAAATGATAGCCGCTACATAAAATAAATAACAACAGGGCTAGGGGCGGGTAAAGCACAAAGACGAGTAGTATAACAAAAACGGTTAAAATATAGTAGAGGAGTATTTTGTTAAAATACTGTTTATTAGCTCTTTGCTTTTTTGATTTTACAATAAGCGCAATATCATTTGCTCCGTGAAGTACACCAAAAGTCAAAATCAGACTATAAGCCATATAGGACTGAATAAAATCGGGAAAAGTAGTTGAAAGCCACAGGCAAAAAAACGTGGCAACTATAATCCAGCTTTTCATTTGAGTATTTTAAATTATTTTGTTTAAAGATATAACAAATATATTAAACATTATTTAACATATTTATGTTTAACTTTAATTACTTTTGTTTAAACAAATATTAATTAAATCCTTATAATATGAAAACTTTTTTACTAAACATGCCTCTTTTGGCCGATGTTTCAAAAATCGCTACTGACGATTATGTGGGCTTTACCTTCTTTGTAGGATGTATGGCTATGATGGCAGCTTCTGCCTTCTTCTTTTTATCAATGAATGATTTTGATAAAAAATGGAAAACGTCAATCTTGGTATCAGGCTTGATTACTTTTATTGCAGCTGTACATTACTGGTATATGCGTGATTATTGGGCTGCTGTAGGAGAATCTCCAACATTCTTTCGCTACGTAGATTGGATTTTGACTGTGCCATTAATGTGCGTTGAGTTTTACCTTATCTTAAAAGTTGCCGGCGCAAAAAAGTCTCTTATGTGGAAATTAATCCTAGCTTCTGTAGTTATGTTGGTCACAGGATACTTTGGTGAAGCTGTGTACACTGCTGGAAGTGGTCCTGCTGTTTGGGGTCTTATCTCAGGTTTAGCTTATTTCTATATCGTATATGAAATTTGGTTAGGAAGCGCGAAAAAGCTTGCCCAAGAAGCGGGAGGAGCTGTATTGACGGCGCACAAAACTTTATGTTGGTTCGTTCTAGTAGGTTGGGCAATATATCCTATTGGCTACATGGCTGGAACCACAGGATGGTATGATGGTATATTTGAAGGTTTAAATATGGATGTCATCTACAATATAGGTGATGCCATCAACAAAATCGGGTTTGGATTAGTAGTTTACGCAGCCGCTGTTGCCTCAAGAAAAAGTGCTTAAACCCATTCTATATGTGGATATTGATTTTAAAAGCCTGGATATATTCCAGGCTTTTTTCATTACATCCTTTCAGGAACCTGTACGCCCAATAACCTAAAAGCAGATTGAATGACCTCCCCTACTTTCTTGGACAATTGCACTCGAAGTATTTTCTTTTGTTCGTTTATTTCACCCAAGATCGAAACCTGCTGATAAAATGAATTGAACTCCTTGACCAAGTCATACGTATAATTAGCAATCAATGCTGGACTAAAATGTTCAGCTGCCAATTGTATCGTCTCAGGGAATAACTGAATCTGTTTCAACAACTCTTTTTCTTTTGGATGTAGTTCCATCGAGGTCTCGACTGCGCTTGACCAGACATTATTGATCTCCTCAGCTTTTCGTAAGATGGACTGTATTCTAGCATATGTATACTGAATAAATGGCCCCGTATTCCCTTGAAAGTCTACCGACTCTTCTGGATTGAATAAAATTCGTTTTTTTGGGTCTACCTTTAGAATATAATATTTTAAGGCACCTAGACCAATCATTTTATATAGCTCTTGTTTTTCGGAGTCCGAATAATCCGCCAACTTTCCAAGTTCCTGTGAGATTGTGGCTGCGGTCTGGGTCATATCAACCATAAGATCATCTGCATCGACAACAGTACCTTCCCTACTCTTCATCTTTCCACTGGGCAAGTCAACCATCCCATAACTTAAATGATGTAAACTACTGGCCCATGAAAACCCAAGTTTTTTCAAAATCAAGAACAATACTTTAAAATGGTAATCCTGTTCATTACCAACCGTATAGACCATCCCGTTAATATCAGGATAATCCTTAACCCGTTGTATGGCGGTACCAATATCTTGGGTCATGTAAACCGCTGTTCCGTCTGAGCGTAATACTATTTTCTCATCCAAACCATCATCAGTCAAATCTATCCAAACGCTACCATCTTCCTTTTTATAGAATACCCCTTTATCAAGACCAACTGCAACTACATCTTTTCCTAACAAATAGGTGTCACTCTCAAAATATAGTTGGTCAAAATCAACGCCTAAATTTCTATAGGTTTCTTCAAAGCCTTTATAAACCCAACCATTCATAGTTCTCCAAAGACCAACCTCTTCTTCATCACCAGCTTCCCATTTTATTAGCATTTCTTGCGCTTCCAAAAGAATGGGCGCCTTTTTTTCGGCAACTTCCTTTGCTACGCCTTCAGAAATCATAGTTGCTATTTCAGCCTTATAAACTTTGTCGAATGCCACATAATAATTACCAACCAATTTGTCCCCTTTCAAGCCAGTACTCTCGGGAGTTTCACCCTTGCCGAATCTTTGCCAAGCCAGCATACTCTTGCAAATATGAATGCCCCTATCGTTTATTATTTGGGTCTTGTACACTTTTCTTCCGGAAGCTTTTAGTATTTCGGCTACGGAATACCCTAATAAATTATTTCGAATATGACCCAAGTGCAGTGGTTTGTTGGTATTGGGCGAAGAATATTCAACCATAATAGCATCATTGCCAATATTGGGTTCATATCCATAATTAGTAGTGTTTTTTATAGCATTGAAAAAATCCA
>JBATIW010000607.1:0-4121 GCA_049668005.1 Maribacter sp. | reverse complement strand
GTAAAGACCTCAACAGGTTTTGGAACAGGTGGTGCTACATTGGAAGATGTAAGACTAATGAAGGATGTTGTTGGTAATAAAGCAAAAATCAAAGCTTCTGGAGGAATAAAGGACAGGGCTACGGCTTTAAAATATATTGCAATTGGAGTTTCCCGAATTGGAACCTCTTCGGGAATTGCGATTGCATCAAAAGACTAATAAAAAATCATGAGTGTACATATTGAAGCTAAAAAGGGGGATATCGCAGCAACCGTATTAATGCCAGGAGATCCCTTACGTGCAAAATGGATCGCTGAAACCTTTTTGGAAAACACATTTTGCTATAACGAAGTACGTGGTATGTTAGGTTATACAGGCACGTATAAAGGCAAAAAGGTCTCAGTGCAAGGGAGTGGTATGGGCATACCTTCCGCAATGATCTATTATCATGAATTGATTAATGATTATGGGGTAAAAAATATCATCAGGGTCGGTTCGGCCGGTTCGTATCAAAAAGACATAAAAGTACGGGACATTGTTTTGGCAATGGCGGCTTCAACTACTTCGGGAATCAATAATTCGCGTTTTATAAATGCAGATTATTCCCCAACGGCAAGTTTTGACCTATTATTGGAAGCTTCATTGTACGCACGTAAAAAAGGCATAAAGATAAAAGCGGGTAACGTACTTTCTGCAGATGAGTTTTATGAAGATGACCCGGAGGCCTTTAAATTATGGGCAAAATACGGTGTCCTTTGTGTTGAAATGGAGGCATCTGGGCTCTATACCATAGCTGCGAGATACAACATCAGGGCCTTGGCCATTCTTACCATTTCCGATTCTTTGGTTACTGACGAACATTCCTCATCATTGGATAGGGAAACTTCCTTTAATGAGATGGTTGAAATTGCGCTTAATATTGCGTAAAACCAGCCTGAATTATCCATTTTCCATTTTAACGCTACATGACCTAGGTCATTTCAAATTAAGGTATTAGTTGCCAACTTTAAGTCTAACTTAAAACAAAACACCATGGCACTGAATTTTAATCAATATGCAACAGAAGGAAACACCTTCCTTAAAAAATATACCAAGGAAATGAACCTTGGGGACAATAAAGACAAAGCTGGTAGAATTTTATCTTCCATTCTTCATGCCCTCAGGGATATTATACCTACAGAAGAATCCCTGCAACTCATTGCTCAGTTCCCCATGTTTTTGAAGGCCGTTTATGTTAACGGATGGACCATTAAAAAGAATAGGCCCAAAATCAAACAAATGGCAGATTTCATTGATTTGGTCAGAAAGCATGATGGTCCTGCGGCAATCAACGATTTTGAATATAGCGATGAAGTCGCTGAACAATACATTGATACCACTTTTATTTTGCTCAGACAGTATATTTCCTTGGGTGAAATGGAAGATATAAGAGACGGTCTACCAAAGGATTTGAAAAGCATGATCTACTCGAACATCATGTTCTGACAAATATTTAAAACAACATTAAAAAATACAATCATGAAAAATTTTATCGCGATTCTTACTTTTTTGCTTTTGGCAATACCAATAACGGCAACTGCGCAAACTGAAAAAACACAATATGATGAAATCACTCCTTTCAGTGAAGGTTTAGCCGCCGTAAGGGTAGGAAACCAATGGGGCTTCATCGACGAAGATGCCAAACTGGTCATCGATTTTAGGGATGATCTGGTCTGGAATAAAGAAGCTGATACCAGCATACCCGGTGTATTGGGTATTCGGTATCCGCAATTCAAGAACGGACGATGTATGATCCAAGAATTAAAAGTCAATAATATTCCCTACTATGGTTTTATTGATACTTCCGGTGAAACAGTCATTCAACCAGAATATTTGAATATTACCCAATTTGATCAAGAAAATGCCATAGGTATTTATGTACGTGAAATTTTCCAAGGTAAAAATGAAATCAAACTGGATATTGTTGAATACATCTTTACAGAAGTTGTGGTAAATACCAATGGTGAAATAGTTTGGCCCATAGTAGAAAGGGAACATGCATTAACGGCGAAAAGGAGGTACGAAACACCTGAATTAAGGGCGAAATTAATAGCCAAAGATCTGCTTGTCTTTAAAACAAAAGACAACAAATGGGAAACCAAAAAATTGAATCCGGACCTCTAATAAGCCAATCATGAACAGATTAAAAAATAAAGTGGCAGTCATTACAGGGGGTGCTGGAGGAATAGGTATGAGTACGGCCAGATTATTTTTAGATGAAGGGGCCAATGTAATGCTGGTAGGTCGTACAGAAAGTACATTGAGAAAAGCTGTTACCGATTTAGAGAGTACAAATGTTGATTATTGTGCGGCCGATGTATCAAAATCAGTCGATACAAAGAGGTATCTACAGAAAACAATGGACCTTTTTGGTAAAATCGATGTTTTATTTGCCAATGCAGGTATCGAAGGGCCCTTTAGCCCCATTGCCGATTATCCAGAAGAAATGTTCGATTCGGTAATTGCAATCAATCTAAAAGGAGTTTGGTTGGGATGTAAATATGGTATTCCAAGAATGAATGAAGGGGGTAGTGTTATCATCACATCTTCTGTGGCAGGTTTAAAAGGTTTTACCGGTCTTGGGGCTTATACAACGAGTAAGCATGGTGTAATTGGCATCATGCGGGTTGCAGCCCTTGAATCAGCGGTTAGAAACATTAGGGTAAATACGATTCATCCTGGTCCCGTCAACACACGTATGATGAGGGCCATTGAAAAGGATATTTCACCCGATGATGCCCAAAAAGCAAAAAAAGGATTTGAAGCAGGTGTCCCATTTGGCCGTTATGCTGAGGCAGGGGAAATCGCTGATTTGGTATTATTCTTGGCCTCAGATGAAAGTAAATATATTACCGGAAGTACATATGTTATTGACGGTGGCATGGTGGCCTCCTAAGCACCTTCCTTAAATAAATCACTGTAGGTGCAATACGTAATTGATAAAAACAGGAAAACAAATAATTGACGGAAAAAGGACAATAGATATCATATCAGCGGCAACCAACACAAGCCCATCTGTGATTGAAAGGATGAATCATGGCTCTCATAAAAACAAGGATTATTAAATACCAGATTAAGTGCCTTGCAGATTTTAAGTTGCAGTAGGTTTTACTACAAATGGCAGTATTATTTAGCTAGAATTATTGGTATGAAAAATGACCCCATCGAAAATATCAAACATAAAGGTTTTGCCTTATCGATTATCATCTATCCTTTGATGCTCTTCATAGGCTTTGTCACACACCCCAATCTACTTGGCATGGAGCCCTTATTTACGGTAGACCAACTTGTTGGCCGTTTTCACAACAACCCCATGTATCACATTGGCCATCTAATCGTGACATTTGCCGTACCGGTAATCATTGTCTATTTCATTGGCACCATGAATTTGTTGCAAGGCAAAGGAAAAAAATATGGGTTTTGGGGAGGAATCATTGGGGTGTTTGGTGCCTTTATCCTAGCGGTGGATAAAGGGGCATTGTGTTTAGTGCTATCCGCCTTCGATACCCTACCTGAAGAAGAATTTCAAAAATTTATTCCTTATTTGGAAGTCATTGTAAATAAGGAAGGCTTCCTGTTTATCGTGTGGCTCATTCTTGCCTTAATGATTGGAGGAATATTGCAGGCTATTGGATTAATGAAGGAAAAAGTAATTGCCAAATGGCAAGGTACTTTGATTATTATAGGCCTTTTATTATTGATCAATCCAGATATTGAATTGATAAGTACAGTCGGTGCAACCCTTATGTGTATTGGGTATATACCTTGGGGAATTAAAGCGTTAAAACAAAAAATATAAATAAAATGAAAAATATTAGCAAACAGGATGCTAAGGATATCGGGAGAAATCTTGGCATCAATTGGAATGAGGTAAACTTGGACGAGTTTACAAAAGGAATCATTGTAGAATTTGAACATGGATCTCGTTATCCTGAAACCAATGTCACAAATGATAACAACGAAATGACCTGAAAAATAGCCTGGGCACACTTAAAAGAATTCCAAGATTATTATACCCGTGTGGAAATAATGGAAACAGAAGCAGAAGACTATTGGAAAAACAAAGTTAGAATAAATTAAAATGGTTAAGGATAAACTAAAAG
>JBATIW010000606.1:0-11952 GCA_049668005.1 Maribacter sp. | reverse complement strand
GTCTATTCCCATTTTAACGCTCCTTTCTTCCATGCATAAATTAAACCTAAACCTAAAATCATTAGAAAGATGAGGACTTCAATAAAGGCAATACCCCCGACATCTTTAAAAACTACCGCCCAAGGAAAAAGAAAGGCAACCTCCACATCAAAAATCAAAAATAATATGGCGAATAAATAGTAACCAACCTTAAACTGTACCCAAGTGGGCCCAATGGTGACCATGCCACTTTCATAAGGTGCTCTTTTTTGTGGATTATCGGATTTATGCGAAATTAAATTTGATAAAAAATTTGCTCCTGCAACCAATACAATTCCAGCAATAAGAAATACAATAATAGCTTCTGATCCCATATTTATTACTTATACTTTTTAAAACACATTATAAATGTCGCCAGAGAAAAACAAATCATCGGTTTTTGAAAAATGGGAATTAGATTTTACCTGAGCTGTAAGCGCATCTTCCCTTTCTTCCAAGGTAACATCATCAAAACTTCTTATGATTCCTGTGACCATGGGATATTCAGAGCGTACCAACATTTGATGTAATGTAGGATCCTCTTCCTTAGCGTTGTGAACCAAAAGATCTTCTTGAGTAATCCCGTTTTCACCTATGGTAACCACTTCCAACTTCAGGCCATTTAAAACAAGACCTTTGTCACGTTCCTTGCCAAAAATCATTGGTTTGCCATGTTCAACAAAGAGTTGACGATCTTCCCGCACCGCTTTGTCTGTATATTTTACAAAACAACCATCATTGAAAATAGGACAGTTTTGCATCACCTCAATCAACGAAGTACCCTTGAACTTTTCAGCTTCAATAAAAAGGGCCGTCATTTCTTTGGGGGTATTCCCTGAAATTCTGGCAAAAAACCGTGCTTGCGCCCCAATCGCCAATTCCCCAGCGGAAAACGGGGGTTGTGTGTTTCCGTACGGTGATGATTTTGTTTTTTGACCTACCAAAGATGTTGGTGAAAATTGACCTTTAGTTAATCCATAGATTTCGTTATTGAAAAGTATAATATTCAAATCAATGTTTCTTCGAAGTACATGTATAAAATGATTGCCACCAATGGCCATAGAATCACCATCACCTGTTATAACCCAAACACTTAAATCAGGATTGGCCAATTTAACTCCCGATGCTACAGCCGGGGCCCTACCATGAATACTGTGCATCCCGTAAGTATCCATATAATAAGGGAAACGTGATGAACAACCGATTCCTGAAATAAAGACCACGTCTTCTTTTTTAACGCCCATCTCTGGGAGCGCCTTTTGCATGGAACGTAAAATAACATAGTCATCACAGCCCGGACACCATCTTACTTCTTGATCACTAGCAAAATCCTTATAAGTATATTCTTTTACTGCTGCTTCCATAATTATTTTACTAAAGATTTAAATTTTTGGATCAACTCATTACTTCCAAATGGCAAGCCTTGAACCTTATTGAATTGAAGGTAATCAAATTCATCATGATTTATTCTTAGTACTTGGACAAATTGCCCGCTATTCAATTCACAAACAAGTATTTTCTTGAATTTTTTCAAGAGTTCCCCGGTATTTTTTGGTAATGGATTAATATAATTGAAATGGGCGAATCCGATATTCGAATACCCTTCTTCATTGATTTGTTTTACTGCTGAATGTAAACTACCATAGGTACCGCCCCAACCTACTACCAATAAATCACCTTCCTGGGCAAATTCGGTTTCAATATCCGGGATATAATTCTGCACTCTTTTAACTTTTTCGGCGCGTATTTTTGTCATGTACTCGTGATTTTCTGGCACATAGGATACATTTCCTGAAATACGGTCTTTTTCCAATCCGCCAACCCTGTGTTCTAATCCTGGAGAACCGGGAATAGCCCAATTCCGAGCCAAACTATCTTCATTCCGATCATATGGGTGCCAGTTTTCTTTCGCTTCCTTTACAATATTATTCTTGATTTCTGGCATACTTGCAACAGATTGGATCTTCCAAGGTGCTGAACCATTGGCAATGTAGCCATCGGTCAATAATAGTACAGGAGTCATATGCTCCAATGTAAGCTTTGCAGCCTCATAGGCATAATCAAAACAGTTGGCAGGAGTACTGGCCGCAATAACGATGATTGGGCTCTCACCATTTCTGCCATACATGGCTTGCAATAGATCCGATTGTTCTGTTTTTGTTGGGAGTCCCGTTGAAGGCCCGCCACGTTGCACATCAACTACAACCAGGGGTAATTCTATCATCATGGCCAATCCCAGTGCCTCCCCTTTTAAGGCCAAACCAGGTCCGGAGGTTGTTGTTATTGCCAAATCACCTGCAAAAGATGCTCCAATAGCAGAGGTTATTCCTGCAATTTCATCTTCGGCCTGCAAGGTTTTTACCCCAAAATGCTTGTGCTTTACCAATTCGTGTAATATATCAGATGCGGGGGTAATAGGGTATGACCCTAGGAACAACTCCAAGCCTGACTTTTCCGCAGCGGCCAAAAATCCCCAGGCCGTAGCAGTATTCCCCATGATAATCCTATAGGTACCTGCATCCATTTTTGCAGGTGAAATTGTATAGGCATTGGGTATTAATTCCAAAGTTTCCGCAAAGAAGAACCCAGCATTCAACACCTTGGTATTCGCTTCAATGAGTTCTGGTTTCGATTTAAACTTTTTATTGAAAAATTGGATGGTATGATCGGTTGATCGATCATACATCCAATAGACCATTCCCAAGGAAAACATGTTCTTACTTCGGGTAATACTCTTATTGTCCAATCCTTTAACTTCCTTTAAAGCCTCTTTGGTCATTGAGGTCATTGCAACTTCGATTACCCTATAATTTTCGAGACTTCCATCTTCCAATGGGTTCGATTCATAAAGCGCCTTCTCTAAATTTTTCTTGGTAAAAGCATCGGTATCAACGATTACGGTATGCCCTGGCTTAAGAGCGTGTAAATTAGTCTTTAGTCCAGCTGGGTTCATTGCGACTAAAAGGTCTACATTATCACCAGGGGTACTGATTTCTACACTACCAATATGTACTTGGAATCCTGAAACGCCATATAAGCTTCCTTGGGGAGCCCTAATTTCTGCCGGGTAGTTGGGAAAGGTGGCAACATCGTTTCCGAACATTGCGGAAGTATCCGAAAATTGGGTTCCGGTCAATTGCATTCCATCACCTGAATCACCGACAAAACGAATGATTACCGCTTCTAAAACTTCTTGTATCTGTTCTTCTTTGGCTTCAATCATAATGGGTAAATTTTATTAGTGGCACGAAACCATTTAATTTTGGTATATTTAAGTGTCAAATTTAATTTCACTTTTAGCGATGAAATATGACATTTGTCATTTAAAAACAATGTTCTTTGCTGTAATTTCGTTCACTATATAAAAATAAGCAAAATGGCTATCATAATCACAGATGAATGCATAAACTGCGATGCTTGTGTTTCCGAGTGTCCAAACAACGCGATTTACGAACCCGATCAAGAATGGTCCTATTCCGATGAAACTTCTTTAAGCGGTATGGTTACAACCCCTGATGGCAGGGAAGTTGATGCTGATGCGGAAAATGATCCCGTTTCAGATGAATTCTATTTTATTGTCACCGACAAATGTACCGAGTGTAAAGGTTTTCATGATGAGCCACAATGTGCCGCGGTTTGTCCCGTTGACTGTTGTGTGCCAGACGAAGATCATGTTGAGACCGAAGAGGTCTTGCTTGGGAAAAAAGTTTGGCTTCACGGGGAATAGACGACTTCTTTTTCTTTCGCAAACTTAATTCATTATTTAAGGTATTCAGCAATCTTGAGTGCCTTAAATATTTTTTTGTCTTAATGCAACAATATTCCTACCAAGTGTTGCAATTCTTCGATGGTCAGTCTGGTTCATATTTCGACCAAACCCCTTAAGGTTATAGCATATGAATGCTTTTAAATACCTGACAAATATCATAGTCTAGGGTATGAACTGTGTGTACTTTTATGGCAATTTATAAGACGCAATACCACTGTAATCAGTTGAATTACAACATTTTTAATAGTATTTCCATCGGATGAAAAGTGGTGTTGTTTAAAAAGCAAAGTCATCATGAAAGTAAAATCCAAAAAATTAATTTGTGACGCAAATGAAGCGGTTGCCAGAGTGGCTCACAAAACCAATGAGGTTTGTGCCATTTATCCTATTACCCCCGCCTCACCAATGGGCGAACATGTAGATGTATACAGCGCTAAAGGGCAAAAAAATATTTGGGAGAACATTCCTAGAATTGTTGAAATGCAGAGTGAGGGGGGTGCTGCAGGTGCCGTTCATGGATCTTTGCAAGCAGGGGCCTTAACAACCACATTTACTGCTTCCCAAGGATTATTATTAATGATTCCCAACATGTACAAAATGGCAGGTGAGTTATTGCCTTCTGTAATACATGTTGCAGCACGTACTATTGCCACTCATGCATTATCAATTTTTGGAGACCATTCCGATGTCATGGCAACAAGACAAACAGGATTCTCCATGTTATTTGGGGGTTCTGTGCAAGAAGCCCAGGATTTTGCCTTAATATCCCAAGTTGCAACATTAAAATCAAGAATACCATTTATGAATATTTTTGACGGATTTAGAACCTCCCATGAGATTTCTAAAATAGACGGTATTACTGATGATGTCATTAGAGATATGATGCCAGAGGATGAAATAATGGCTCATAAAAAACGCTCTTTGGATCCGGATAATCCAGTAATCAGAGGTACGTCACAAAACCCGGATGTATTTTTCCAAGCAAGGGAAGCGGCTAATCTTTATTACGATAAAGTCCCTGGAATTGTTGAAGACACCATGAAGGAGTTTTACGAACATACTGGTAGAAAATATAGTCTTTTCTATTATGTTGGTCATCCAGAAGCGGAAAAAGTAGTGGTAATTATGGGTTCTGGTCAAGGTCCTGTAATGGAGGCTGTAGATACAATGGTTAAAAATGGCGAAAAAGTGGGTGCTATTATAGTACGTTTATTCAGACCGTTCTCTATTAGTCATTTTGTGGATGCACTACCTAAAACAGTTAAAAAAGTTGCTGTTTTAGACAGAACAAAAGAACCAGGTAGTTTAGGCGAACCTCTTTATCAAGATGTTCTAACGGCTTTTTTGGAAAGTGACAGAGCAATGCCAGAAATTATTGGTGGACGTTATGGATTATCTTCCAAAGAATTTGACCCAGCAATGGTGAAAGCGGTTTATGATGAGTTGGACAAAGAACAACCATTAAACCACTTTACAGTTGGTATTAATGATGACGTTTCATTCAGAAGTTTAGAAATAGGTGACCGATTGAATACCGTTAAAACCACCTTTAACTGTATGTTCTATGGTTTGGGTTCTGATGGTACCGTTGGTGCGAACAAAAACTCCATTAAAATTATTGGTGAAACTACAGATAACTACGTACAAGGTTATTTCGTGTATGATTCCAAGAAAGCAGGAGCACAAACCGTTTCACATTTACGTTTTGGTCCTAAGCCAATATATTCAACATATCTTATACATAAAGCTAATTTTATTGCATGTCATCAATTCAACTTCATTGAAAAATATGACATCTTAAAGAACATCAAAAAAGGCGGAACGTTCTTATTGAATTCTCCTTTTGATAAAGATGCTGTTTGGGAAATACTTCCTAAAAAAATGCAGGAAGAAATTGTTGAAAATGAATTGGAATTCTACGTAATTGATGCCTCTAAAGTAGCTCAAGAAGCCAATTTAGGTAAACGAACCAATACCATTTTACAAACGTGTTTCTTTGCTATTTCTGGGGTTCTTCCAAAAGACGAAGCTATTCAGAAAATTAAGGAAGCCATTGTTAAATCATATTCCAAAAAAGGTGATGCTGTTGTTCAAATGAACTTTAATGCAGTAGATAAATCATTGGAAAATCTTCAAAAAGTGGATTATCCAAAACAAATTACAAGTGATACGAAATTAAAACCGATGATGACCGGGACAGATGATCCATTTGTAAAAGAAGTTTTAGGGAAAATATTAGCGGGTAAAGGTGATGAACTTCCAGTAAGTGCCTTCCCAGTTGATGGAACGTTCCCAACAGGAACTACACAATATGAGAAACGTGGTATTGCCGCCGAAGTTCCAGTTTGGGATGGTGAGGATATCTGTACACAATGTAATAAGTGTGTGGTTATTTGTCCTCATGCAGCCATTAGGGCAAAAGTTGTTTCTAACGAAGAAATGGTAGGAGCACCATCTACATTGAAATCGGTTCCGGCAAAAGGTAGGCCATTTAATAGTGAAGAAGAATCTTACGTTTTACAAGTATCTCCACAGGATTGTACAGGTTGTGACCTTTGTGTGGCTGTTTGTCCTGCTGTAAGTAAAGAAGATCCAGACTTTAAAGCGATCAACATGCATAGTAAACTTAAAGTTGAAGCTGCAGAAGATCCAAACTGGGACTACTTTATCAATTTACCGGATTATAACAGAACAGAATTACAGATCACCAATGTAAAAGGATCACAATTCCTTGAGCCATTATTTGAATTCTCTGGTGCTTGTTCTGGTTGTGGAGAAACACCATATATTAAATTATTGACCCAATTATACGGGGATAGTATTTTAATAGCCAATGCGACAGGATGTTCATCCATATATGGAGGTAATCTGCCTACAACGCCATATAAAACCAATAAATTTGGTAGAGGACCTGCGTGGGCCAATTCATTATTTGAAGACAATGCTGAATTTGGATTGGGAATGAAATTAGCCTTATCCAAAAAACAAGAAGTTTCCGTTAACTTATTAAAAGGGTTAAGACAGGAAGTTGGCAGTGAATTGGTTGATGCTATTTTGAACAACCCGGAAAAAAACGAAGCCGAGAAGGAGGAAAACTTTGCAAATCTTGATAAGCTAAAAGTAAAATTAGCAGGTATTGATAACGCTGATGCTAAAAAACTATCACAATTAACTGATTACTTACGAAAAAAATCTGTTTGGATACTTGGTGGTGATGGTTGGGCTTATGATATTGGTTTTGGTGGTGTTGACCACGTATTGGCATCTGGTGAAAACATCAATATTATGGTATTGGATACAGAAATTTACTCTAATACCGGTGGACAAATGTATAAAGCGACACCATTGGGCGCAAGTGCTAAATTCGCTGTTTCCGGTAAAAGAACAGGTAAGAAGAGCCTAGCCTTACAAGCAGTATCCTATGGTAGTGTTTATGTGGCCCAAATAGCGGTCGGAGCCAAGGATTTGCAAACACTTAAAGCAATTGAGGAAGCGGAAGCTTTTGACGGACCTTCATTGATTGTTGCTTATTCACATTGTGGTGATCATGGTTACGATCTTAAGGATGGCGCATTGCAGCAAGAGAAGGCTGTGGAGACAGGTTACTGGCCATTGTTCCGATTTGATCCTTCAAAACCTAAAGGCAAAAAGTTCAGATTGGATTCCAAAGCGCCAAGCAAACCATTGAGCCATTTCATGTATAATGAAACCCGTTTTACAAGGGTGGTTAAAGATGACGCTGAATTAGGCGCTAAACTTCTTGAACAAGCCCAAGAAGAAGTAGAAACCAGATGGGAACGTTTGGAGCTTTATAGGGATATGTAATTTAAATTATAAGGTAGGGATACCTTAATTATTGACTTTGTTTTTTGAAACCATACATTCCGAATCTTACATGGTCTGGGGTGTATGGGACAAAGTTTCATTGTTTAACTTTAAATAGTATAAAGATGAATGATAGCGCTAAAAAACTGTATGAAGAAGCAGTGCGAAAACTAAAGGAAGCCAATGATGAATTGTGCAGGCCAGAGGAAGATGTGGTTTCCCAATTGGTATGCAGCAATTCCCAGCATGCTATAGTAAATTATCTAATGGGATATCTTATTGAGAACGGCAAAGTAGCCAAAAACGAGGATTCTATCGATAGCCTTTACGAGCAATGTAAAAGCATTAACAAGCACTTTGAGGAAGTACATTTATCTGGATTTGATTGTAACTCGCATAAAGACGAATCCAGATTCTGTAACGATTCTTCTAAATTTAGTCGTTGCTTCGATATTGCGGATAGTCTGGATACCTTCATGAGACGCGAAAAAATGATCAGTTAGGGACTGATCTTCTTAAATACACTTTTTAACTCCAGGTTTTTTGTAAAAAGCGTAAGAAATTGCGGTGCATTATGCTCTCTATTTCTTTAGGGGAATAGCCTCTTTGTTGTAACAATTTTGGCACTTTTTGTAAATCGGCAATGGTATCTACATCAGACGGACATTGTTCTTTGCCAAATCCACCGTCCAAATCGGTGCCTATACCTATATGATCAGCGTTTCCTGCTATTTGGCATATATGGTCAATATTGTCAATCATTTGCCCTAATGTTACGCCAAGACCTCTCGGGGTCGAAAGTCCTCTTATCCAATTCGGCGTCATCATCCATGCATCCAAGGCAACTCCAATAACAGCATCCCTACCAATAAGCTCCTTGATCTGTTCGTCTGAAAATTGTCGATTATGTTCAACTAAGGTCCTGCAATTATTATGACTGGCCCAAACAGGGCCATCAAAGTTCTTCATGGTTTCCCAAAAGCTCTCATCGCAAAGATGTGTGGCATCCAATATCAATCCCAAACGATCAATTTCCTTTAATAGTTCTTTTCCTTTAACGCCAATACCACCAGTCGCATCGGTGCCTTGTGCGTAGGTGCCGGGGCCGTAATGGGCAGGTCCAATAGCCCTAAGTCCTTGTTCATATGATTTCTGCAAATGGTCCATAGTAACTATGGAATCCGCTCCTTCCAGACTTAATATATAGCCAATTGGTTTTTTGCCATCTTTTGCTTCCCAAAGTTTTAAATGGGCATTGAGTTGTTCGATATTTCGAATTTGAACCATTTCGCCTATGTCCTCCATAGCCCTATACCAAGCTAATTGTGCTTGTGTTTGTGCCCATGCTTGTTGGGGTGATTTCCACCCAGGTAAGGGATTGGTCTTTTTGGTATATCGAGCAATTTGTGTAGCCATACACAGCCCTATATTGCCTTTTCTCATGGCTTCAAAAGAAACAGTATTATTTCCCCTCCCGGGTTTATCTTTCATGCCCGTTTCACTTTTTCTAATATCGTCGATAGACCAAGTAAGGTCTCTGTTCCATTCCATGGCGTTCATTGCAAGATCTAGATGGGCATCAAATATGAACATATTAGATATTTATTATTTGGTTCCTGGCAGCCACTTTCCATGAACCAGTGATTGCATTGTGTTCTATGGTTGAAACACTATCATATTTGGCCACCGTTGGGCAAATATGCATGGGAATTGCATAAAACACATCACCTACTTCGTGAGCATTACGATTTTCACATTTCAGGACTAAATGCTCTTCACTTTGACCTATTTGTTCGCAATTTTCCAATCCGAATATCTTAACTCTTGGAAACCCCATTTCTGGAGCGATTGATTTATGGCCCAAATCAAGACAGAGGAAATCCGCTCCTGGCTTACTTATAAGTCTAGTTAGCAATATAGCAGATGTAAGAAATTTCATATCTTGGAATGAACTTCCATAACGTTCATCCCATAGCAATGTTGTGCCAGGTGATGATTCTACATTTGATCTTTTACAATGAATCGGGAATGTAGGGGAACCTCCGGCCACCATTTCGATAGGTCCAAGACCATCTTTTTCTAAATCAGCTTTAAGTTTTAATACTGGTTCAAAGGCAGCATCACATATTTTTTTACGTTCGTTTATGTCCTCATTACGAATATGACCATCATAGGTATGTAAACCTTTGGCAATGATTTGTTTGCTGGCGACCATCTCACGGTAAAGATCTTTCGCCTTATTCCCAACTTGGATTCCCGTGCGGTTCATGCCATTATCAATATCCATCCAAAGGGTGATCTTGGTTTTCCTGGATTCAGATTCAACAATGAATTCACTCAGTGTTTTAGGATTATCAACCAAGGTAGAGAATTTAGAATCCGGAAAGGTTTCCATCAATCTAAAAAATCGCAGCATATTGGCTCCAACCGCCTGCATTGCCAAAAGAATATCATCAGCGCCACATTGGGCTAATAATTCGGCTTCTGCGATAGTTGCACATTTGAATTTTTGAATACCATGGGCCATTTGCATTTCTACAATTTCGGCCATTTTATGTGTCTTGATATGAGGTCGCAAAAATTCGATGCCTTCGGCCATTTCAATCATTTGTTGAATATTCTTTTCTATCCTATCGGGATATACCAGGAGTGAAGGTGTAATTACATTTGTCGTATCTAGCAATCGATACCATTCAAGATTTTGCATACTTATTTTTTATGTAACTCGAACATTGCTTCAATCTCTACAGGAATATTTCCTGGGAGCATCATTCCCACAGCACTACGAACGCCAACTCCATTATCGATCCCGAAAACATCAGCCATTAATTCACTAAATCCATTAATTACCAAGGGATGTTGTCCAAAATCAGGTGTGGAATTGACCATGCCCAATACCTTGACAACCCTTTTGATCCCATCGACTGAACCAAAATGGGTGATAATAGTAGAAAGCATAGTTAAACCGACTTGTTCGGCGGCTAACTTGCCCTGTCCTAGGTTAAGATCGTCGCCTACACGACCCACCATTAATTTTCCATCGGTTTTCATGGGTCCTTGCCCAGATACGTATAGAAAATTATCAACAACCAAAACAGGTTTATATAATCCGGCAGGTGGTGGGGCCGGAGGTAAGATTAACCCCAATGCCTTTATTCTTTCTGAAGGTAAATTTTCCATTGTTATTGTTTTATATGAATATATCCAAAACGAGCACCCCTAAAAGTCCCATTACGCCTACGGTTGTTTCCATAACAGTCCAGGTACGTAAAGTGTCTTTGACCGATAAGTTAAAATATTCTTTATATAGCCAAAAACCACCGTCGTTAACATGTGATAGCATTAGACTTCCGGAACCTATGGCCAAAACCATTAATTCGGGACTTACCCCTGATGATGATAGGAGTGGCAGCGCTATACCCGCTGCGGTTAGACCCGCAACAGTTGCCGAACCCACACATACACGTATGACCGTAGCAATTAGCCAGGCTAAAATTAAAGGTGAAATTGTTGAACCCTTGAGCAAATCACCAATATACTCACTTACCCCGCTGTCGATTAAAACTTCTTTAAGACCCCCTGCACCTGCGATTATCAATAGTACCATAGTGATACCGGCCACGGCATGGGAAACAGAGTCCATTACTTCCTTCATCGTACGGCCACGCTTTAATCCCAATGTATACACTGCCACCAAAACCGATAACAACATAGCTATTACCGGATTACCTATTATCGAGGTGATTTTCGTGATAATACTTTCTTCTGGCAATAGTACATTTACCAGTGAAGCAATTCCTATTAAGATAACGGGGAGTAAGGCAGTAAGAATACTGGTTGCCGTACTTGGCATTTCATCATCTTTCAACACCTTTGGGTTAACAAATTCCTTAAGTGGTGTGGCCTTAATATTCTTAATGGTTCTTGAAAATAAAGGGCCTGCAACGACAATGGCAGGGATAGCAACAACAATACCATATAATAATGTCTTGCCAATATCGGCATCGAACATGACCGCAATTCCTGTGGGAGCAGGATGTGGCGGCAAGTATCCATGCGTTAC
The DNA here is from genome assembly GCA_049668005.1 of Maribacter sp. Taxonomy (GTDB): domain Bacteria; phylum Bacteroidota; class Bacteroidia; order Flavobacteriales; family Flavobacteriaceae; genus Maribacter_A. Next base: position 277 of record JBATIW010000606.1, on the reverse strand, counting down.
AGAAAGGGATGCAAGCATAGGGAGACCTACATAAATCAAGGGTAATCCTGTAGTAGCAGCAACGGTAAAGACCAAAGGAATAAGGATTACGAAGCCCACAGTATAAAACATGGGAATACCTACAATAAAGCCAGTAAGTACAACGGCCCATTGAATATTTTTCTTTCCGAATTTATCAACAAGTTTGGTGGTTATTCGCTGGGGAGCAGCACTATCGGCGACCAATTTTCCCAACATCGCACCAAAACCCAGAATCATAATCAAACTTCCTAAAGTC
>JBATIW010000605.1:0-4463 GCA_049668005.1 Maribacter sp. | reverse complement strand
TAGTTTTATCCTTGTTTTTATTTTCATTTTCCTGCAATTCTGATGAGCCCGTTATTATTGTCCCGGCAGACGGATATGACTGGCCCAAGCAAGAAAGGGCATATTGGCCAACGGACGGTTGGCAATTGGCCGCTATGGAGGAATATGATATTGATCCTTCAAAAATGGAATTGGCCAATCAATTTGCAAAAAATGACCCATTGGCCAGGGCTTTGCTGGTGATCAAGGATGGCTATATTGTTTATGAGAATTATTATGGGGATGGCGCTAAGGATGCCAGTACCAATTTATGGTCGGTCACAAAAAGTTTTTCATCCGCATTAATTGGGTTACTTATGGATCGCAATATAATTACTTCCACTGATCTACTCATGTCAGAATTAATGCCTGAATATCCTGAATTCAAAAAGATAACCTTGCACCACGTGTTGACCATGACCACCGGATTGTCCTGGGCTGAAGAAGGACCGCTTTGGGTAGATTGGATATTTTCCGAGGATTGGGTGGCAGCTGCCCTTGCCCGAGGTCAAACCCGTGATCCAGGTAAGAAATTTTACTACAGTTCAGGAAACTCCCATTTTTTGACTTCTTTGGTACATCATAAAACCGGTGAGGCACCGGGAAAACTTGCCAAAGAACAACTTTTTGACCCCATGGGCATTCCCTTTGAGATCTTAGACCCACCTATTGCCTATACCCGTTGGGAAGAATACATGCTACCGTTGGAACAGACATGGAGAAAAGACCCAAAAGGTATTGAGTGTGCCAGTTTTGCATTGTATTTGACGGCAAGGGATATGGCCAAGTTCGGTTATTTATATTTGAACAGGGGAAAATGGGGGGATCAGCAATTGCTTTCAGAACAATGGGTGGAAACCTCTACAAAAGATCACGAAACCAACATCTATGGTAGATATAGTTATGGGTACCAATGGTACCTCACCTATGTAGGGGGTCACCCTTCCTTTCTGGCAAGTGGATTCGGTGGCCAAATTATTGGTGTCGTTCCGTCTTTGGATCTGGTAGTCGTATTGAAATATGAAGCTGAAAATCCAGTACATCCTAAACCTGGAACAGCGCACGACGATATGCACTTGTTTGAATTGGCGGTCAAAGCAGTGCAATAGTATTACTTAAATAATAGTCCATCAAAGCATGGGCTGGAATCTCCACTTTTCCATGGCTTTTAGGAAAAGATAATAAAGCTACATCCTATAAATCAATCATATAACCAATGCTAAGATTAAAGTAGCCCGTGGTGGACAGGTTGGATTCATTGGCCAACGCTGAAGGAAAGTTTATTGAATACCCCAATTCAACGTCAAATGAATTACTGCTAAACTGCAAAGGTAAATTTACTTGGGTATTGATTAAATCAAACACGTCGTTCTCTAAATAATTTGTAATCTGTACCCCATTTTGCAAAGAGGTCTGTGCCAATTCCAAGGTTTGTAGTCCGGCAACAAAACTTAGCTGTGGTTTTAATTTTAATCCCATCTCTTTTGTTTTGACCAGTTGAAAGGCAACAAAACTTCTTGAGTCGATCTGAAACGAATTGTCTTCTCCGAACAAATAAGTACAGCTGAGTTGGGTTCCTAAAGTTCTTTTCTTGTTTTTGATTCCCAAGCCAACACTTGCAGCATTGGTAAAAGGGTTTTCCACACCTTCAGAATAGAAGTATCTTGAATAGGAAGTATACAACCTTAACAATTCTTTCTTGTCCAAACTTGTACCATAGCCTAAAGTCGCCGTTGTATAATCCCAGTTTGGGATGAATTCGCTATAATACACGCCTGATAGGCTCGCAAAGAAACCTGTGGAATGCATATAGGTAATCTGTGGCCTTATATTATATTGGTCAATGCCAATATCGCGCCCAGAAAAGTAAGTTTCATTACTATAATTGGCAGACAAATAAACGAATTGAAAATCGGATACGGATGCTATAAAGGTTTCCATATCCTGATCTTCCATAAGAAGGTTGTCGATTATCTCATCCACTTCATTTTCTTCAGTGGTTTTTTCTTGGGAAAACGCAAAGGACAGCCCCAATAGCAACAACCATAAAGTGAACAAATTTTTCATATAGGAAAACGAGTATAAGTAATCGGGTTTTTGCCCCATTACTTATACAAGCTCTATTTTTATGGCGATTAATTACCGCCTTTAGCCTTTTGTTTTCTTTTTTCCTTGACAGATTCGCGCAACTCGTTCCTGTTTTCACCCCTTCTGGTCATCATTCTTGCACGTATTTGCTCCCGTTGTTCTTCAGTCAATGAAGCCCTAAATTGTTCTTTCAATTCTTGGACATTGCCTCTATTCTTTTCCATTAAATTCCGTTGTTCTATAGTAAATGAGGCTACCAGCATGTCTTGTCTTTCTTTTTTGGAAAGTGTCTGGTTTTTTAACATCGCCAATTGTTCTGCAGTAAGACTGGCTTTAATGGCTTCTCTGTTTGTTTTTATCAATTCGCGTTGTGCCTGCAAAAGTTCATTTTGAGCTTCTGTCAGATTTTCCATAGCTATAGTTTCTTGTGCCCATGCACTTGATACCGCAATGAGCAGCACAAATAAAATGGAGACAATTGATTTTATAGATTTCATATTTTTTTAGTTTTACTTATTATGGCCGCAATCTTTTGGACCCGGACGTTAATAAATAGTTCTATTCTATTTGTTTTTTTAATAGAATTCGGTTTCATCAACTATTGCTTCCTCTAGCATATAATTATCCACAAATTCATCAAGTTCAGTATCTTCAACAAAAAGCGAGCTAATCAGAATATCGCTTTCGCCCTGGTAAAAATCTTCATCGGCTAATCCCTCGTTCAATTGTTCTATGGTATCGGATACAATGGTCGGAGTCTCATCGATTTGGGGTACTGTATTCGTTTTGAATACGGTCAGAACAATCAAAACGGCAATGGCAGCCGCCGCAGCCCAGAATATTTTATTTCTATACAAGGGCAGTACCCTGCTCTTATCTTCAATACCGACCTTCGCCAAGATTTCACTTTTCGATTTGGAAAAGTAATCTTCGGGCATACCTAGGCCCAAATCTTCGGTGTGCATTTTCTGCACCTTCTCTTCCAACGCCTTTTGGTCAGTAGTATTATGTTTGTTCAATGGTTCCATATTATTTATTAGACCTTGGTTTTTGTTAATAGTTCAACATCAAGCATTTTATCTTCGATATGTTTTACGGCATTGTAATAGGAAGACTTTAAGGTACCTTCCTTTGCCCCAAGAATATTTGCCATTTCACGGAATTTTAAATCGTCATAATATTTCATCTGAAATATTTTACGCTGCTTCTCCGGAAGCTCAGACAAAACCCGTTGCAATTTTAGTTGCACCTCTTTTCCTTCGAAATAAACGTCCTCGGTTAAAATGTTCAGATAATTGTTGGCTTCATCATCCAATGAGGCGTGCTTTTTTTTCTTTTCATTTTCCAAAAACCGAAGTGATTCGTTGTGCGCTATTCTGTACATCCAGGTGCCCAATGAACTCTGTTGCTTAAAATTGGGCAAGCTCTTATAAATTCGTAAAAATGTATTTTGAAGTACATCATCTGCATTTTCATGGGTAAGCACCAATTTTCGAATATGCCAATACAAGCGTTGCTGATACTGGTCCAATAATTCAGCAAATGCTTTGTCTCTGTACCTAGGACTGGTTAATCTTTTAATAAAATCAGCTTCGTTTTTCAAGGTTGGGGTAATTTAAACGAATTCTAAAATGATGATATACTAACACCATAAGTATTAGACCCCAAGAACAGTAAATAGTTCTTATAGATCTTATTTTTGGTTCCTAAAGTTACGATTAAGGAAGTGAAAAAAGATTATTGGAGCGGCCAAAATCGATAAAAAAAGGAAAAAGGCTTTGGCCATTTAGAAGTTAATCCAAAAAAGATCTTCCAGAACTGATGGGGCTGTGCAAAAGCACTGGACCATATGACAAATTATAGGTTGGGCGCTTTTTTTGTCCTGTTTTAATATTGGTTATTTCAGATCTAGAAAATAGTCCATCAAAGCATGGGCAGAAACCTGCCCTTTTTTCTCTATGAATTCACGAGGGGTTTTATCCCCAATTTCATAAGTAATACCCGTTGCTCCGAATTGTCTATTGAACCATGCGCTTGAAGTAGGCCGCTCCCCTTTTCCAGGGCTTTCATTAATGTCATCAATAGCTAGGGCAGAACGGATAATTTCCAACCAAGTTTTCGTGAAATCTGGAATTTTTCTTTTTACCGATTCATGGGGGGTGTAATACACATCATGAAAAGTGCTATGAAAATCCAACCCTAAAAGCACATTATTTTTATGTTTTTTTGTCTCATTGACCATGTGCTGGGTTATTTGCTCAATTTCAGGTTGGTGATAGGCGCTCCAATCCCGATTTAAATCAACTCCCCCTGTGTTATGTCTGAAATGCCCGAGATCAGCCCCGTCTGGGTTCATA
>JBATIW010000604.1:0-11356 GCA_049668005.1 Maribacter sp. | reverse complement strand
AAAATCCATGAGCCATGCCTTTGGGTATAAAAAGCATTTCATTGCTGTCTGCTGTCAATACAATTTTTAAATGCTGGCCAAATGTTTCGCTTTCCCTTCTGATATCTACGATGACATCCAAAACCATTCCATTTACAACACGAACTAATTTAGATTGGGCATGCCTGCCTTTTTGAAAATGTAGACCTCTAAGGGCCCCTCTATGTGAAACCGACTGATTGTCCTGTACAAATTCTATTTTTTCTCCAATGTTGTCTTCTAGTACTCTTCGATTATAAGACTCGAAGAACTCGCCCCTTTCATCTTTATAAATATCAGGTTTCAGTAGAAAGCAACCTTTTATATGCGTGTTTTTTACTTCCAAGGCTTACTTTAAATTCATTAAATATTCTCCAAAACCACTTTTTATATGAGGTTTTAGTAAATCATGTAGTTTTCATCTAGAAAATAACAAGTAAAATTACTGCCACTAAGGCCCGTTCCTCCTGTATTGGGTATATGACTTGTTGAATTCATGGTTGTGTTCCATCATCCAATTTATTAAGATACTTAAGGGTTGAAATCACAAAGAATAGGGCAAGCATAATAAATGGTATTAGAACAATGTTCTTTCCGAAAAATGACTTTTGAACTTGCTGGGTATTTCCAAAATTTATCACCTTTATGGCTTCTGTGTTTTTCTTAAGCTCCATGTTTTTTTGTTCAATATCCCGAATCAGTGTGTTTTTAAGCTCGAATAATCCCGTAATGTTAACCCTTTCCTGATTGTCAAGGACAAATGTCTCGTTAACCGAGGGCACTTTTTCCTGAGCCATATTTTTGGAATAGTTCTCGATAATCCCATCAACTTGTTTCAACAAGATTTTATCTTCTTCTATACGATTCCTGGCATTTGCCCTTTGAACCTCAACAAGTCCATTATAGTATTCATTGGAGTTTATGTAATCCATTAATTTTTTCGCATAATCCTGACCTATCATTGCATCCTTATAGAAAAAAGTGATACGCTGGTTTAAAGAACTCTTGTCAAGAATTTCTTCCCGCACTATATCGGAAATAATGCCGGTATTTTCAAAGTTCTGAAGAAGTTCAAGATACTTCATTTCTTCCTCCAAATTTTTTGCCCTAACACCAACAGCCTCAATGACAACTTCAAACCTTTTCAAATTATTAACATCAATACCCAAGTTCCCGAAAAAAACGGTGTCCTCCGCCTCAATATTCGACTGAATTTCATTCACTACGTCATATAAGTAATTCTTACTTTCCAAATTTGGCTTAACGATCACCTCAGTTTTTAATTTTTTTGTGATTATTTGATTGAGCCCATATCCAATAATCAATCCAACAACAACTATGCCTGATAAAAGGAATATATTTTTCCGTAGGAAACCATATGCTTCCAGAAATACACCGAACAAATTCCTAAGTCCAATGCGAAACATGTTGAACAACTGTCCCAAATCTATTTCATCAGAATTTGGTGGCGTTGGTGGTTGTAATTGATTGCTCATTATAGCTTATGAATTAAATATTTGTTCTAAAATTCTATCCGTTATTAAATACGTGGGTTTTACCCCTGTGGTGCCTAATCCTCCTGAAGCCAATGTGCTTCCAGTTTCCAATGGGTTATCAGAGGCGTAATACGCATATCTTACTTTTACGTCTTCACGAATACTTTTACGAATCTTTGAAGCCGATTGTATTGCCTTTTGATAATGAACCCCTTCCATTTCCAAGCCAATCACATTCCATGTGGACTTGTGGAAAAATTTCAAAATATTCCTATTTTGTAAGGATGTTCCCAAAACTGTTACCATGGCGCCTTCAAAAACCTCTAATCCATATCCCTGAAAATCCTTGGCGGATAATTCATTTTTAAAAGGGTAATTGTCCGATGTGCCTTCAAAAATATGGGCCGAGGGTATCATTAAATCCCCTTTGCCCCCTTCTAGAATACCTGCCTTCCCCATTATTGATATTGATGCCACATCAAGAAAAACATCTCCTTTTTTCTTACTTTTGTAGGGCTTTAATAACTCATCAATAGTCTCATAAGCTTGCTCTCCAAAGGCGTAGTCCATGACAAATATAATAGGTTTTTCATCATTTGGAATATCCTTTGGTAAATCGTAGCAACAAGCATCTTTGCCTAATTTGCCCATATCAAAAATCTGAACATCAATATTGGTGCCCGAAACATCGTCAATGACAATCATGCCGTTCTTCAACGCGACCGCCCTTACCTTTTCCTGCAACCCATTATTTTCTTGGGAACTTAAGGCTTCATAAATTTCCAATGATCCATTGTTCGGATATTCCTTGGATAGCGCTTTTTTGGCAAACAATGAATTCATCACGCTATGCATATTGGCGCTTATTATATGTACTGGTCTGGATAGTAAATCGTTTTTTGCCAATACCTCTTTAATCGTATTGGCCCAGCGTTCACCATGAATATGGTGCCCCAGTCTTTCGCGTAATAGCGATGTAAATGTGATTGCCCTTTTGTTTCCGGTTACTTCCTCTTCAATGGCCAATTTCCCCATCCAATAAATAATATGAAGAAATTTTTCCGGGTTCTTTTTAGTTGCAAACTTCTCATAAAACCCCAATACTTCCTCAAAAGATCGGCCTAGAATATTTGCAGTATGAATAAGGGCAACTTCACGGTCTGACTGTGAAAGTTTATCTTTTTTTACGGCTGATTCAAGTTTGTCCCAATCACGAATGGTCCTATCCGTGTCCTCGATAAGCACCCGCTTGGATATCTTATAAGACTCGATGAACAAAAATGTTAGATGTGTGAGTATATCGTAAATGTCTGAGCGTCCTCGGGTAATCTCAATATTCATTTGCTCATCATCGATCCGATAACAGTTACGTCTTCTTTTTGGCGGAATTATTGGGTCAAAATGTGCTTTACCATACCCTTCCTCTGAAGTTAAGTTGATAAACCTGCATTGTTCTATCCCTTCAGGCAAACGTTCCAATACATAAACTAGTCCGTTTAGTTCGGTTTTTTCTTCTGCTATTGAACCATAAATCTCCGGTCGCAATTGTAAAAGAGCATTCCTTAAGGTTTCTCCTGAAATACCCATTGGTTTATAGAAACCGCGGTTGAACAAGTGTCGCATTGTAATGTACAAACGCTCAATGGCATTGGTAGATTCTTGGGCTCTTGTGGTATTAGGTCTTTTGCTCATACAAAAAGTTCATTCAAAATTACAATTATTATTGATGAGAAATAATCTGCACATCCAAGTAAAACCCATTTTAGTTTTCGATGGCAAAGGCAGTCAATGCCTTGGCAACCTTACGGTCATTTGAAAGGCGCTGCACTTTGTTTTGTCCTCCCAATTTGCCAATAGACTTCATATATCCCTGAAATCCACCCATTTTTATTGGCTGTATTTTTAAGGTCTGAAGTATTTTACCATCAATCAAATCAAAATAATAACTGTTCTGTTTTTGTAAGGAAGTATCTAAAATTTGGATAAACCGATCCATATCCGAGGGTATTCTTTCAAATTCCACGAACCATTCATGATAAGGAAGTTCTTCACCTTCCGGAGTTATCTGCGGGGCAACTGTAAACTCGTTAATCCTGGCATCAGTTGCTTCAACAGCGGATTGCATGGCTTCTTCCACCTCCTTGGCAATTACATGTTCTCCAAAGGCCGAAATAAAATGCTTGATTCTCCCTGAGACAATTATTTTATAGGGTTTTAATGAAATAAACTGAACGGTATCGCCTAGGTTATACGCCCATAATCCAGCATTGGTTGAAATAATCATCACGTAATTTATACCTAGTTCAACATCTTTTAGGGTTACCCGTTTTCTGTCTTCGTTGTAAAATTCATCTGCTTTGACAAACTCATAGAAGATCCCTGAATTCAAGAGCAATAACATGCCTTTTTCAGTTTGGGAATCTTGATAGGCGAAAAAACCTTCACTCGCCGGAAAAAGTTCTATACCATCAACCTTTCGTCCTATCAAGTTTTCAAATTTGGCTCTATATGGCTCATAATTCACACCCCCGTAAATGAACAATTGAAAGTTTTTGAATAAATCCCCAACTTTTTTATTGCCCTTTGCGCTTAATTTTTCAAAATACATTTGGACCCATGAAGGAATCCCGGCAATTACTGTCATATTTTCACTATAGGTCTCTTCGACTATCTTGTTTACCTTCGTTTCCCAATCATCTATACAATTGGTTTCCCAACTTGGCAATCTATTTTTTTGAAGATAATTGGGTACATAATGCGCTGAAATACCCGAGAGTCTTCCCAATTTTATTCCGTTTTCCTCAATAAGTTCCGGACTTCCCTGAAGAAATATCATTTTCCCGTCTACAAAATCAGCATTTCCTGTCTCATTGATGTAATTGAGAATTGCATTCCTTGAAGCTTCAACCTGATGTTTTATAGACAATTTTGTAATCGGAATATATTTCGCACCTGATGTCGTACCTGAAGTCTTCGCAAAATAAATGGGTTTTCCGGGCCAAAGAATATCAGCATTGCCAGCCACTATCTTTTCGACATAGCCCTTTAGCTCTTCATAATCCCTTATAGGTACTTTTTTTATAAAATCTGCATGGTTCTTGATTTCCGCAAAGTAATGATCCTTCCCAAAGAGGGTGTTACTGGCCGTTTTGATCAATTCAGCAAATACATGGTCTTGGGTCGCTATAGGACGATTGACCCATTTAGCGGTCTTCCGAGCTACTCGCCTTGCGAAAATTCTAGCAGCAAAAGATTTTATTGACATATTACTTAAAATCTATAAAATCCAGCGGGTTTACAGGATTTCCATTATCCCACAATTCAAAATGCAAATGAGGTCCAGTAGTAAACTCGCCTGTATTTCCAACTGAGGCAATCACTTCTCCCGCACGAACGATATCTCCCTGTGATTTACTTAATGAGCCATTGTGCTTGTAAATACTCAAAAGTCCATCTTTATGTTCCAAGATAATTACATAACCTGTTTCTGTAGTCCATTCAGCAAAAATGACAATGCCATTGGCTACGGCCTTAATAGGGGTGCCTTTTGGCGCAACAATATCAACAGCATAATGTTTTATTTCCCGATTGTATTTTTCGGAAAGTGTGCCGCTTAATGGTGGGAATAATACTAGGTTTGCCTTGTCACTGTTTGTTTCGAACAAATTATACTTGTCTTCCAAAGCCACTTCAGCCCGAAGCAAGGAATCTTCCTTAATAGGATTCAAATCAACGCTTGAAGGATCTATTTTAAACTGCTCGAACAAGGAATCGCGATTAATCTCGGTATTTTCGATATCACCCCTGAGTACCATTCTAATATTATCTAAATACCTATTGGTATAATTTAAGGTATTCACAAGAGAATCGGTTTTATAGGTAAGTTCGGTAGCCTGCCTTTTTAACCTGGTCGAAGAATATCCAGGTATATATTCACGAAGGGGCGTAAAAGCAATAAGTAATATTGTAAGGCCGATTAAACCTATGATACAAAGTGATCCCGTAACAAACACGTTTAATCGACTTAATTTAAAACTTATTTTTTCTTCAAAAGTACTCTCATTAAGGATTACCAAGCGATACTTATGAAGAAGCTTTCTTTTGATATCCTTTCTTTTCTTTACTTTTTTAGCCATTGTACGCAAAGATAAACTTAGTATTGAATTTTAAATAGCTTTTTTTATTACATCTCAATAAAATCTACCGTACATTTAAATACGAAATATATTGAAATCTAGTTCATACAATTTAAAAATCGCTCTTGCGTTAATATTAACAGCAAACTAATAAGTTTTTAGTACCTTTGTAATCCATAAAATCATAAATTATGACAGCTTCACATATATTTTTAGCAATTGGGCCATGGCAAATAGCAATCGTTGTTCTGGTTGTACTTCTTTTATTCGGAGGGAAAAAAATTCCAGAACTTATGCGAGGTCTTGGTAGTGGTATCAAGGAATTTAAAGATGCTTCCAAAGAAGATGAAGATATTGAGGAAAAAAATACTAAATAGTAATTTCATCCAAAAGACTTAAAACACCCATAAATGGGTGTTTTTTTTACCCAAATCATTTAATATACCCATTGGTATTTATGTCCCATTCTGATTTGCCAACTGACGGAAAAAGTAATCTTTATACGTTTTTTCAGAGAAAACCTATCCTCGGCTTTGACTCCTAAAAATTGGGTGTAATCGACAAAAAGCAGCAATACACGACAAAAAACATCACTTTCACAACAAAAAATATTTATACCATATAGGAACTGCTAGTTTCGTCGTTAAATGGTATTAGTGAAGGACTATTATAAACAAATTGCACCAAGGAGTTTATCGCACATATCCACACTCTTACTTTAGTTTTAAAACCATGAGAATAACTGCAGCAAAGCTTCTTACATACTGCTTTTTATCACTGACTTTAGGCCTTAGTGCCCGAACGCATGTTGAACCCAGCCTTATTGATGTTAAGTCCAACGTGGCCAATACCAATAACTTGGAGGAGACGAATATTAAGGCAATAATGCTTACTACAACCCCTTCGTCATTTGTTGAAGCGGCCAGGAAAAACAATATCCCACAAAGGGCGTTCAAGGACTTAGTAGGACTGAAGAACGGATATTACATTATCGCCGGGGTTTTTGGAGAAATTGGGAATGCGAAAAAGGCGATCAATAGATTTAGGAAAAAGGGTTTCGAGACCAATTACATCCCAGTACCTGAAAGTGGCCTTAACTATGTATATCTAAACTACCACGCTAAATGGGAAAACGCCATTAAGGCCTGCAACAATCAATTTAATGGAAAATATTTGGATGATGTTTGGATATTGAACGCACAAAGTGAATCTAAACCAGGCGCTATTCAATTTGACAAAACCAATAACACCAATGTAGTCAAAAATTCTGCCACTACTAATCGGAGTAATGAGAAGCTTAGGAGCATTGAACGAAAATCGTTTTTGAAAACAGCAAAAGAGAATAATATTTCCACAAGGAAATTAAGCAATCTTAAAGGAGTAAAAAACGGTTATTACATTATTTCTGGAGTTTATGGCGAAGAAAACAATGCCAAGAAAATGGCGAATGGCTTAAAGAAAAAAGGATTTGCAGCCGATTACTTCCCGAATTCCAAGAACAATCTGAACTATACTTTTTTAGAATACCACAAAAACTGGGAAAACGCCATAATTCCAATCAAATCGAAATTCAATGGTTCCTTCAAGGGTAAGGTTTGGATTTTGCAAGTTGAAGAAAGCAGCCCGATCAAGGAAAATTCTGTTAAAATAGGTCAAAAATCATTTTTTCAGATAGCAAAGGAGAACGATATCCCCACCAGGAAGTTAAGCAACCTTAAAGGTGTAAAAGACGGTTATTACATAATATCTGGAGTCTATGGTGACGTGAGCAATGCCAAGAAAATGGCGAATGGCCTTAAGCAAAAAGGGTTTGATGCCGATTACTTCCCAAATTCCAAGAACAACCTGAACTATACGTTCTTAGAATACCACAAAAACTGGGAAAACACCATAATTCCGATCAAATCGAAATTCAATGGTTCCTTTACGGGTAAGGTATGGATTTTGCAAGTGGATAATCAACCATTAAAAGAACAGATAGATGCAAATATTCAGTATCCCGAAATCAGAGTAGACCTTATTGAAAGGAATCGTCAATTCAAGAAGACCAATAAACCTCAAAAAAATAGCAGGTTACTCGAAAAAGCAGATAGTTACTTTAGTAAAATGTGGTATGCAGAGGCAGCAGAACTTTATGAGCAGGTCTTAGAGCAAAGCGAAGAAAACCATACCTTCGAAATCATTGAAAAAGCGGGAGATTCGCATTATTTCAATACCAATATGGATAAAGCCTATTATTGGTATAATATCCTATATGAAAAGCATAAGGACGAAATGTCCGCCGACAATATCTTTAAATATGCCCACTCATTAAAAGGTACAGGTAAGTATGCTAGGGCCAAAAGGTTAATGCGACTATATAACCGAAAACTTAAAAATCCCAATGTTTCCTATTCTGAAAAAAATAATCCAAATGCATTGCCAACTGAAGTAATATTAGATGAATTGCGTAATACAAAACAAAATTTTGATGTTCTAAATTTGGCCATTAACTCAAAATATTCGGAATTTTCACCCATGTTTCACAACGAAGATCAAGTTGTATATGCTTCGGCTAACGATACCTCAATATTTAATACCAGACGGTATAAATGGAACGATCAGCCTTATCTTGATTTATACGTAGCTAAGATCAATGAAGAATCACAGGAACTTAGGGATGCTATTAAATTTTCTAGAAAGGTAAATACCAAATACCACGAAGCATCCGTAACATTCTCTCCTGACAACGAAACCATGTACTTTACGAGGAACAATTATGGGAAAAAACTAAAAAGGGATAAAAAAGGGGTTAACCATTTAAAAATTTATAGGTCCCAAAAATTAAACGGAGAGTGGAGTGAAGCCGTGGAAGTGGCTTTTAACAGTGATAACTATTCAACAGGTCATCCGGCCCTAAGCCCGGATGGTAAGTTGCTCTATTTTGTTTCCGATATGCCTGGAAGTATTGGGCAAACCGATATTTTTGTGGTTGATGTTCATGGTGATGGGACTTTTTCCGATCCGCGAAATTTAGGCCCGGAAATAAATACCGAACGAAAAGAAATGTTCCCTTATATCAACAACAAAAAGCTCTATTTCTCTTCAAATGGGCACGTTGGTCTTGGCGGACTGGATGTTTTTGAAGTCCCAATTGATGAAGAAAATGGTTTTCAAGAGGTAAAAAACGTAGGTCAGCCCATTAATAGTAACAAAGATGATTTTTCTTATATCGTTAATGAAGAAACACAAAAAGGCTTCTTTGCATCTAACAGAAGAGGTGGTAAGGGTGATGATGATATCTATTCTTTTAAAAGGTTGGTTGTCGAAGAAGTACCTGAAAACATGAATGCAATTGCCGGAGTGGTCACAGAACTCGTTACTGGCGATTTAATGCCGAAAGCTTTGGTTACCCTATTGGATGAAAACAACATCAAACTGAAGGAAATGGTTGCTGAAGACGATGGTAGTTTCCTTTTCGAGGATTTAGATGGAAACACTAAATATACCATTAGGACAACCCGAAGCGACTACTTTGATGGGGAAATAACGGTTTCAACAAAGGATAATGAAGTTGTCAATACCGAAATTGCTTTGAGAAGGTTAAAAGAAATGATAGCTGTTGAGGATGGTATACGCAAGTTGAAAATTGACATGATCTATTTTGATTTCGATAAATCATATATCAGGAAAGATGCTTCCAAAGAACTTGATAAGCTTATACAGGTAATGACGGAATATCCGAACATGGTCATAAAAATTGAATCGCATACCGATTCAAGAGGCGCACGAGTGTATAACGAGTACTTGTCTGACAAGCGTGCCAAGTCAACCAGGGACTATATTATCTCTAAAGGTATTGAGGCAAACCGTATTCAAAGTGCTATAGGATATGGCGAGGAAAGATTAATCAACGAATGTAATGGAACTGTGCGATGTACAGAGGCTAAGCATTTGCTGAATAGACGATCCGAGTTTATAATTGTGAATATGTAAAAAACGGAACAAACCATAAAATGAAACCGCGGAGCTTAATTGAATCGCGGTTTTTTTATGCCCTTATTCAACATTCACAACACCCTGACTGTCATTGGCAACAAATACCGCGTAAAAAGCACCTAAATACTTGATTATCCGTTGTATATAATAACTAAGGGGCGCTATTTAACCCAAAACCAAACAACATGAAAAACGTACTGTTAATTAAAGAAATTTACCTGGAAGCATTTAAAAACCTGGGGCATGCCTTTGTTAAAACCTATTTCAAAGCCTTTTCATGGTTCTGCATAGCCAGTTTCATAATTATGCTATATGCATTTGTATTTAGAGTATCTACAGGATTTGCATTCGATTAAGTATTTAAACCAACCTTACTATTAAGAGCGCCCATTTATGGGCGCTTTTTTTATGTAAACCTGTAAAATGTCAATTTTAAAATAAGCCTTAGTTTGTACTTTCAGCCCCATAATTCCAAAGTTCATGGATTTATTACAATTCGCTATTATTATCAACCTGATTAGCTGTCATTTCATCTACTTTTTTTTTTCATTTCTTGGATAACCCCCAATTTTGCAATAACAATAATTATAAATGATGGATGTATGGGAAAATTATTACTCTTAAAAAGTATTTATTTTGAAGCCTTTAGAAACTGGAGCAATTTATTCATAAAAAGATATTTCAAAGCCTTTTCTTGGTTTTGTTTTGCGCTTCTTGCCATTGTGATTTATGCATTTGTGTTTCGGGTTTCCACTGGATTCGGTTTTAGCAATTTCTAGGACGCACACCAAAATGTAAAAGCCCCGTAGCAAGAATGCCACGGGGCTTTTTGTTTTAATGACTTTATTAGACTACTTATTTATTCTTAGTGTTTTGATAATGGCCTCCAATTCAAACATATAATCCCTTTTTTCTGTTGCAGGTGCAAAAGTGAAACCTTCTACCACCATTTTTCTATTATGCTCCTGATCGTTGACGATGTAGGTTAAAAACGGCCCGGCCATAGGATAATTCTTAATATCCCATAAGCCACGAACCTCAACCGCTTTCCTGCCTGCAACTTCAGCAGGGAAAACTGAAGGTGAGAATGCAGGCTCTGTTCGCATATGGGTTCTTTTGCCAGGAACATCAGGTCCAGGAATATACAGACTCCCTATAGAATCGCGCATCCGCACAATGTCCTTTACAAAAGTGGAATCGACCTTAAAACTATCCCAAGGCATTTCGTAAGCAATAATACTCATTGTGCCTCTTTGAATTTGCCTCTCTACCCAAATAAAATTTTCTTCCCTTTTTACGACTTTGTATATTGATGGTATGCTTAATTTGATTCCAAATTTATCTTGTATGTCCTTCTCCTTATTCAAAGATCTCTGAAATCTATTTTGTGCTTCCCCTATTTCCAAATCCTTGAAGGTAGAAATGATCTCCTTGGCCTTACTATCCAGGTTTTCAATTAATTGGTCTTCTGTAGTCCCTTTTACCACCGCAACCTTTTGAGGTTTTGAATACAAATCGGTCTTAATATGGGCCAAACTCAAAGTGTCTTTTTGAACATAAAGCACGGCTCTAGTATTACGAACTGTTCCTGAAAACACATTGGGTGGAACCTGAATGATTGAAAACAAGGGCTCATCCATTGTTAAGCCCAATGCGGACGCCGCAAAATGTTCCCGTACCTTGTCGCCGACTTTAGACTTCCATAACTCATTGTCCATAACAACAATC
>JBATIW010000603.1:0-2151 GCA_049668005.1 Maribacter sp. | reverse complement strand
GTTTTATATATCCCAAAAAAATTGGTAATCGGGATGGACAACGATTACAGGTAATCTTTGATTTTGTCATAAATAATTTCCAACAGGAAATTAGCCTTGAGACGGTTGCCAACTTAGCCTTTATGACACCAAATGCATTCTGTCGTTTTTTCAAGAATAGAACGAACAAAACATTTTTTCAGTTTTTAATTGAATTACGTTTAGAACATGCTTGTCAACTTCTCAATGACACGGCATTGCCCATAACTGAAATAGCTGAAAAATCAGGATTTAATTCAATTTCAAATTTTAATCGCCAGTTCAAGACCCAAAAAGGAATCTCACCATCACAATATAGTAATAGGCTAATATCTTAGTGTACTTTGGCGCATACATCTTCATTTCGTTTGAAAAGCAGTACCATTATTATTGTTTTGATTATTTTTGAAACCAATAAACAATTATGACATAATGAGGAAATTAGTTTTATTGGCCCTTGGCTTGGTCATGGCATGTAATTCATCCCAAAAAGCTGTGCCCGAAAAAACAGTTGTTAGCCAAGAATCCATTGGTCCTGTAAGCTTTGCGAAAACCATAACAATAGCTGAACTGGAAGAACATCTTTATGAATATGCTTCGGACAAGTACGAAGGGCGCGAAACAGGGGAACCAGGACAGAAAATGGCTTCTGAATATTTAAAAAACGAATACATTGCCTTGGGCATTCCTGCAGCAAAAAGCGATGGAGACTACTATCAAAATGTACCGCTGGAAGTCGGAAAAATGCCTACAGGGACAACAAGTTTAAATGGCACTGAATATGAGCTTGGTGAAGATGTTCTTTCATTTTCAGCAGCTGAAGGTTCCTTTGACAATGTTATATATGCCGGGTATGGTATTGATGACGAAAAATACAGTGACTTTAAGGATCTTGATGTAAAGGGCAAATTGGTGTTGGTCAAATTTGGTGAACCTAAAAACCAAGATGGCACTTATAAAGTCACGGGCACCCATAAAAGTTCAAATTGGAGCAATATCTCCGATGCATTTGGAAAGCGTTCAAAAGCGGTAATGGACAATGGGGGAATTGGTATGCTTTATGTAGATGCGGCCAACTTTGGAAGATACAAGAGCTTTTTTAATCGAATGAAAAAAAAATCCTCAGGCAGTTTATCTGTTAAGACTGATAGGGAGGATTTCATAAATATTCTGTTCAATGAAAAAACAGCCACCGCACTTTTGCCTGACATTTTTAAGAGTGACGAGCCTAAGTCAGTAGCTATCGACCTTACATTGAATCTTACCACAAAAAATAATTCAATTAGTTCTGAAAACGTAGCGGCTTTTATCAAAGGCTCTACCAAACCCAATGAATATGTTGTAATCTCCTCGCATCTAGACCATATTGGTAAAACAAATAATGGTGAAATAAACAACGGTGCAGATGATGATGGATCAGGTACCGTTGCCCTTTTAGAAATTGCGGAGGCCTTTAAAAAAGCCGCCGAAACTGGTCATGGCCCTAAACGTTCCATTGTTTTTCTTCATGTTACTGGAGAAGAAAAAGGACTTTTAGGCTCCCAATATTACACAGACCACGACCCTATCTTTCCCCTGGCCCAAACCGTTGCTAATTTGAACATAGATATGATTGGTAGAATTGATCCTGAGCGAGAAGGTGGTCGAAATTATATTTATTTAATTGGCTCTGACAAGCTAAGTTCAGATTTGCATAATATTTCTGAGGAGGTGAATAGGAAGTATGCAAACATTGAATTAGACTATAGATACAACAATGAGAACGACCCAAATCGTTTTTATTATAGAAGTGACCATTACAATTTTGCCAAAAACAACATTCCTATAATTTTTTATTTTAATGGCACACATGACGATTATCACAGACCCTCTGATACTCCTGATAAAATTAATTACGACCTCTTGGAAAATAGAACGCGCTTGATCTTCCATACAGCATGGGAAATAGCTAATCGTGACCAGAAAGTAATTGTCGACAAAACAGCGAAATGAAATCACCATTTTAATGCTACAAAAAAAGCCTTGTCAATTGACAAGGTTTTTGCTTTTTGGGGGAATATAGAGTTCACCTCGACTCCGCTCGGTACAGGCTTCTCACCCGATACCGTAAATAAAAAAGTCCTGCCAAAATTC
>JBATIW010000602.1:0-11794 GCA_049668005.1 Maribacter sp. | reverse complement strand
CAATCACCACAGAAACCAATATCAATAGATATCGCGAACAATTGGATAAAATTGGTTTCTCTTTCGATTGGAGTCGTGAGGTGCGGACTTCTAGTCCGAACTACTATAAATGGACACAATGGATTTTTATTCAGCTGTACAATTCGTGGTATAATATAGATTCGGATAAGGCTGAGGATATTGAAACATTGATTAGCATTTTTGAGAAGGAGGGAAACATTAATGTTAATGCGGTTTGCGACGATAATATCGAGGTATTTTCAGCTCGGGATTGGAAAGCATTTTCAAGTAAAAAACAGCAGGAAATAAAATTGCGATATCGGTTGACCTATTTGGCGGAAACCGAAGTCAATTGGTGTCCTGCGCTTGGAACGGTATTGGCGAATGATGAAATCATAAATGGAGTATCAGAACGAGGTGGCCATCCTGTAGTCCGTAAAAAGATGACGCAGTGGAGTATGCGAATTACCGCATATGCCCAGCGATTATTGGATGGTTTGGAAAAAATAGATTGGCCACAACCATTAAAAGATTCACAGACAAATTGGATCGGTCGCTCCGAAGGGGCATCGGTTACCTTCAAAGTCATCGCGAGCGAAGAGAAGCAATCTCATAAAATAGATGTATTCACTACGCGACCAGACACCATTTTCGGAGCTAGTTTTATGACTTTGGCTCCGGAACATGAATTGGTATCAAAAATTACTACGCCAGATCAAAAAGCTGAGGTAGCTACTTATATTGAAGCCACGGCAAAACGCTCAGAGCGTGACCGTATGGCCGATGTAAAGACCATTTCTGGGGTATTTACTGGTGCTTATGCAGAACATCCTTTTACCAAGGAACCCATTCCTATTTGGATTGGGGATTATGTTTTGGCAGGATACGGAACTGGAGCGGTTATGTCTGTTCCTTGCGGGGATCAACGTGATTATGACTTTGCCAAACATTTCAATATCCCTATACCAAATATTTTTGAAGGGATTGATATTTCGGAAGAAGCATTTGCCGATAAGGCGACCACACTTATTGCGAATTCGGATTTCTTAAACGGATTGACGTATAAAAAGGCGGTAAAAAGGGTCGTTTTTGAATTGGAACAAATGGGTCAAGGCGAAGGAAAAATAAACTACCGTATGCGTGATGCCGTTTTTAGCCGACAACGGTATTGGGGTGAACCTTTCCCGGTGTATTACGTAGATGGGATGCCACAGATGATTGATGTGGCACATTTGCCAATTGAGTTGCCTGAAGTTGAAAAATACCTCCCTACTGAAACCGGTGAGCCACCTTTGGGTAATGCTCTGGTTTGGGCTTGGGATGTAGGCCAGTCAGCAGTAGTCAGCAATCAGTTGATTGACCATAAAAAAGTATTTCCATTGGAATTGAATACCATGCCAGGATGGGCGGGGAGTTCCCAATACTTTAATCGGTATATGGATTCCGGGAATGAGAATGAAATCTTTTCAAAAGATGCCATCAACTATTGGCAAGATGTGGACTTGTACATTGGCGGGAGTGAGCATGCCACAGGGCATTTGCTATATTCCCGATTTTGGCAAAAATTCATGTTTGACAAAGGGTTGGTGCCCAAAGATGAATATGCCAAAAAACTCATTAATCAGGGCATGATAACTGGTACAAGTGCTTTTGTTTATAGGGAAGAAAATTCCGGGAATGTGATTTCGAAAGGAATTATTGGTGATAAGAAAGTCACACCTATTCATGCGGATGTTTCTTTGATAAATACTTCTGACGAATTAGACGTTGAAGCTTTTAAAATTTGGCTTCCAGAATACCAGGATGCTGAATTCATTTTAGAAAATGGAAAATACATTGTAGGGCGCGAAGTTGAAAAAATGTCCAAATCCAAATACAACGTGGTAAGTCCGGATAGTATTTGTGAGGAATACGGAGCAGACGCTTTGCGTTTGTATGAAATGTTCTTAGGACCATTGGAGCAGTCCAAACCTTGGAATACAGCTGGGATAACCGGAACCCATTCCTTCTTAAAGAAGCTTTGGCGCTTGTATTTTGACGAGAACGGAGCCAAGTTCAATGATGTGGAACCAACAAAAGAGTATCTTAAAACACTGCATAAGACCATTAAAAAGGTTGAGGACGACATTGAGAATTTCTCTTTCAATACCTCGGTTTCCACTTTTATGATTTGCGTGAATGAGCTTTCAAGCCAAAAATGTACAAGTCGTTCAATATTAGAGCCGTTGGCTATCTTGGTGTCACCTTATGCCCCGCATATTGCTGAGGAGCTTTGGGCACAATTGGGCTACAAAGAATCTATTTCAACAGTGTCTTTCCCAGTATTGGATGAAAGACATTTGGTGGAAAGCAGCAAAGAATACCCTATATCGTTCAACGGGAAAATGCGATTCACTTTGGAATTACCCTTGGATTACTCCAAAGATGAGATAGAAGCCGCTGTAATGGCCCACGATAAGACCCAACAACAACTACAGGGCAGAGCGCCGAAAAAGGTAATCGTGGTACCTGGTAAGATTGTGAATATCGTAGGCTAAAAACCATAAATGATAAACAAAAAGCCACTTTCCTTAATTGGAAAGCGGCTTTTTGTTCTTAGGTTAAAATCATTAGAGCTTATTACCCCCCCCCTAAAACATTAATTAGTATTTACAAATCATTAAAAAAATAGATAATACCCTTAAAAAAATAGGGTAAGTGACGATTAAATAGGTTATTAAACGAATTTACCCCCTATTTTTGGTCGAATAATTTTTTTAATTCGAACAATTGTCACAATTTTACCTACATATTGTAAAAAACATAACAAATGACAATTGGCATTCCAAAAGAAATAAAGAATAACGAAAGCCGGGTTGGTATGACACCAGCCGGTATTTTTGAATTAGTTCATCAAAATCATACGGTATATGTGCAATCCGGAGCTGGCGAAGGGAGTGGATTTTCCGATGAAGACTATAAAAAAGTGGGTGCTGTTATTTTGGACACCATTGGCCAGGTATATGCTATGAGCGAAATGATCGTAAAAGTCAAAGAACCAATACGAGAAGAATATGGATTAGTTCAAAAGGGACAAGTAGTATTTACCTATTTTCATTTTGCATCAAGTGAACCATTGACGGAGGCCATGATTGAAAGCAAGGCAATATGTATTGCCTATGAGACCGTGGAGGATAATGATGGGAGCCTGCCTTTATTGACACCAATGTCAGAAGTTGCCGGGAGGATGGCCATACAGCAAGGAGCTAAATATTTAGAAAAACCCAAAAAAGGTCGTGGCGTTTTGCTTGGGGGCGTTCCAGGCGTTCCACCGGGAAGGGTCATGGTTCTTGGTGCCGGAGTCGTAGGTATTCAAGCTGCTAAAATGGCGGCGGGATTGGGGGCCCATGTTACTATTCTTGATGTAAATATGAAACGACTGCGTTATGTTAATGATGTAATGCCAAGTCATGTGGTCACTGAGTTTTCAAATGAATATAATATTAGAAAGCATGTAAAAACGCATGACTTGATTATTGGAGGTGTTCTGGTAAAAGGGGCAAAAGCTCCCAATTTAATCACTAGGGACATGTTAAAGACCATGCATCCTGGTGCGGTAATCGTAGATGTAGCTGTTGACCAAGGCGGATGTGTGGAAACAACAAGACCAACAACACATGAGGACCCTATATATATCATTGATGATGTGGTTCATTATTCAGTTGCCAATATGCCAGGAGCCGTACCTTATACTTCTACTGTAGCTTTGACTAACGTCACCTTGCCCTATGTATTGGCACTGGCGAATAAAGGATGGGAAAAGGCCTGCGCCGATGACCCTTCTTTGAATAAAGGGCTCAATATTGCCCATGGGGAGGTAGTATATAAAGAAATAATAGAAGCCTTTGGGTGGAAAACAACCATGGCATAAATAGTACATTTTGTCAGATAAACAGACCCCGCCTTTTTTGGCGGGGTTTTTGCTTCTAGTTTCGTATGATTTCTTATTGGAAAGGAATCTTTAGTATTTTTATAAAAGTTAAAACAGAAAAGTTATGATGGGATATTATATATTAATCGGAGCCATTGCCTTGGTGAGTTGGCTGGTAAGCAGCAAACTCAAAAGCAAATTCAAGCATTATTCCAAGGTGCATTTAAGCAATGGTATGAGTGGTGCGGAGATAGCCGCAAAAATGTTGGCTGACCATGGTATTCGTGACGTAAAAGTGGTTTCTACCCCTGGGATGTTATCCGATCATTATAATCCAAAGAATAAAACCGTAAATCTAAGTGAAGGGGTTTATAGTCAACGCAACGCATCAGCTGCGGCAGTAGCGGCCCATGAATGTGGGCATGCCGTGCAGCATGCACAGGCCTATGAGTGGCTGACCTTGCGTTCTAGATTGGTGCCGGTGGTCAGTGTAACTTCAGGTATGTCTATGTGGGTTGTTTTTGGAGGATTGATGTTGGGTGCCGCGGCAGGAGTTGGCTTTGGTTACTGGGTAGCCATTGCAGGTTTGATTATGATGGGAATGGCGACCTTGTTCAGTTTTATCACTTTGCCGGTTGAATATGATGCCAGTAATAGGGCATTAGCTTGGTTGAAGGCAAAAAATATGGTAACACAACAAGAATACAAAGGCTCGGAAGATGCCTTGAAATGGGCGGCAAGAACATATTTGGTTGCAGCTATTGGTTCCTTGGCCACGCTAGTATATTGGGGCTTACAAGTTTTGGGAGGAAGGGATTAAAATCCCTTCAAACATAAATGAAAAAGACGCCTTTGAGCGTCTTTTTTTATATCGTAATCTGCCTGTCTATTTGTTGATCTAGCGAGATAAAGGTCTCTGTTCGTGAAACCCCTTCGATTTGTTGTATTTCCGTATTCAATACTTGCATTAGATGCTCATTGTCCCTGCATAGTACTTTTATGAGTATAGACCAATTTCCCGTGGTATAATGGCATTCCAAAACTTCCGGAATTTTCTCCAATTGCTTTACTGCGCGGGGGTTACTCATGGCCTTATCCAAATAAATACCGATGTAAGCCATGGTAGTATAGCCCATTACCTTGGGATTGATGATGAATTTTGAACCTGATAGAAGCCCTGATGCTTCCAACTTCCGAAGACGTTGATGAATAGCTGCACCAGATATACCAATGTTTCGAGCTATTTCAAGAACCGGCTTTCGAGCATCTTGCATTAAGAATCTTAGGATTTTCTTGTCAATCCCATCAATTTTTACCCTATTGTTGTCAAATTTCATTTCGTCATTTCAATATGAAAGTAAAAATACGAAATGCCTATGAAAGTCTAAATACCTACCGCATCTGGATTATAACCCAAATAGGGCACCTCATATTCCTTAAAGGTGATGCCGTAATTCTTTAATTCGGCCAATATTGGATCATACACTTCTTTGGTTATGGGTATTTGTACCCCTGGCGTCGTAATTTGTTTGTTCAAAATCAATAAGGTGGCAATAGCCACTGGTAGACCAACAGTTTTGGCCATTGCAGTGTAGGCGCGGTTTTCTCCAAGGACGACTACATTGGCATCAATCTGTGATTTTTTACCGTTGAGTTCATAACCGAACTTGTGGTACATGACAATCATGTCCTTATCATCCTTGTCCAATGTCCAACTATCTTCTAAAATCAATTGCAGAATTTGAGCAGGAGTTGCATTTTCTAGAGGGATGATTTTTTTAGTATCAAAAAGATTTATCTCGGACAGCATTTCCCACTTGCTATCATCTTGGTCAATTTTTAAATAGTGCCGTAATTTCAATTCAACCGAATCGGTTGGCGAATAGGGCAAAAACAAGTTGGTGAATGCACGGTATGACATTCCCTTTGAGTTTTCAATAACATAACTATCGTCTGTCATTCCCAATTGCACGAACATATTCCATGCCTTTGAAAATCCTACCCTCCTCATTGTGCCTCTATAAAGGGTAAGGATATTATGTAAACCATAGGCCTCACGATAGTTCAAGGAATCGCGATTTGCATAGCCTTCAAATTTACCGTAACCTTCAATTTCAAAAAATTCTGTTCGCCTAAAAAGTTTATGGTAAGGAATGTACTTATAAGAACCTTCCTGAATGAATTTTGCCGTACCTCCTTGACCTGCTAGAACCACATTTCTTGGATTCCAGGTAAATTTATAGTTCCATAAATTGTTATCACTTTCAGGAGCAACCAATCCACCGGTAAACGATTCGAATAAAAGCATTTTACCACCCTGGTTTCTAATGCTGTCAATAATCTGCATCGCACTCATATGGTCAATTCCAGGGTCAAGACCAATCTCGTTCATGAAGACCAGGCTTTTGTCTTTTACTTTTTCGTCTAGCGCTTTTATTTCTTTACTGACATAGGAAGCTGTGACTAAATGTTTTTCCAAAGCCACACAATCTTCCGCTACTCTTAAATGGAAGCGGGCAGGTAACATGGAAACAACGATATCACTGCTTCCAATCGCTTTTTTGCGGTCTTCATCTTTAAGAATGTCCAAATATAAGACGGTACAATTTGCGTGGTCTTTAATTGAAGCGGCAATCGCATCCGGATTTATGTCACCAATGGTAAGGTGTAGGTTTTCAGCATTTGACTTCTCTAAAAAGTAGTCTAACAGATATGAGGTTGATTTGCCGGCACCTAAAACAAGTATTTTTCGCAACATTTAGTTTAATTACTTTTACGTGAATATAACGCGCTGCTAAGGTATCAAATTGTTATATTTATAAAAAAAGTGGCTTGTTAAGTTATGAACAAAACAATTTTTGTAACAGGTATTGTTTTTGGAACCCTTGCAGTAATCTTGGGCGCTTTTGGCGCTCATAGTTTGGAAAAACTTGTGGATGCCGATGCACTTCAAACCTTTGAAACGGGTGTAAGATACCAGATGTACCACGCCTTTTTGTTATTGATTTTGGCCAATACCAATTTTGTAAGCGAAAAGAAAAAAAAGACTATTTTTTACCTCATTATCCTAGGAACAATACTGTTTTCATTTTCAATATTTCTTCTTGCGACCAATGATTTGACTTCCTTTGATTTCAAAAAAATAGGATTATTGACTCCTTTGGGAGGTGTATTATTAATTCTAGGCTGGCTTGTAACAGGATTTCAGGCTTTTAAAAGAAGGAATTAATAAATTCACGATTTAAGGTGGTAAAAATTAAAAAATTGATAATTTCGCCCACTTTTAAACCCAATATTTTAATTATTTCGAAAAAGTAAAGCATAATGTCAAATATAAAACAGGGATTGAATTTGGATAAGATGCAGTACCAACTGTCACCGTCTAAACTACATGGGATAACCTTGCAGAAAGGAATGGGTAAAGAAACTTCCTCTGGTGCCTTGGCAATCAATACTGGTGAATTCACAGGTAGATCACCCCAAGATCGATTTATAGTAAAGGATGCTATTACGGCTGAAAGAATCTGGTGGGGAGATATCAATATTCCTTATGAGCCAGAAGCCTTTGACAAATTGCATGACAAGGTTTTGAAGTACCTTGATGATAAAGAACTGTATGTAAGGGATTGTTATGCGTGCGCAGACCCTAATTATAGAATGAACATTAGGGTAGTAAATGAGTTTGCCTGGTCCAATATGTTCGTATACAATATGTTCATACGTCCTTCAGAAGAGGAGTTAAGGAATTTTGAACCGGAATGGACCGTAATCAATGCGCCCGGTTTTTTGGCCGATGCAAAGATTGATGGAACCCGACAGCATAATTTTGCCATATTAAACTTTACTAAAAAAGTTGCCTTAATAGGCGGGACTGGTTATACAGGTGAGATTAAAAAAGGAATTTTTTCCGCCCTTAATTTTATACTTCCTGTTTTCAAAAAAACGTTACCTATGCATTGTTCAGCCAATGTAGGTCAGCATGGTGATACGGCCATTTTTTTTGGTTTGTCTGGGACCGGAAAGACGACCTTGTCCGCAGATCCGAAAAGAAAATTGATAGGTGATGATGAGCACGGCTGGAACAATGAAAATGCAATTTTCAATTTTGAAGGAGGATGTTATTCCAAAGTCATTAATCTTTCAGAGACAAGTGAGCCCGAGATTTTCGGCGCTATCAAAAAAGGAGCACTCCTTGAAAATGTAATCTTGAATGATCGGGGTTTGGTTGATTTTAACGATACAACCATTACCCAAAATACGAGGGTCAGTTATCCCCTTTACCACATTGATAATGTACAACGACCATCAATTGGAAAGAATCCCAAAAATATATTCTTTTTAACTGCTGATGCGTTTGGGGTATTACCTCCAATTTCCAAATTGACACCTGCCCAGGCGGCATACCATTTTATTTCTGGATACACAGCGAAAGTTGCTGGTACCGAGGCTGGGGTGATTGAGCCGATTCCCTCTTTTTCAGCTTGTTTTGGAGCACCTTTTATGCCATTGCATCCTGCAAAATATGCCGAGATGTTGAGTAAAAAAATGCAAAAAGCTGGGGTAAATGTTTGGCTTGTGAATACGGGTTGGACAGGCGGTCCTTACGGTGTAGGCACAAGAATGAAGCTAAAATATACTCGCGCAATGATTGATGCTGTCTTGAATGGCGATTTAGGGTTGTATTCTTACGATGACTATCATATTCATTCCGTATTTGGCGTTGCACAGCCAAGGGAATGCCCAGGTGTGCCAACAAGCGTTTTAAGCCCAAGAACAACATGGAACAATGATGAGGCATATTATAAAACGGCATTTAAACTCTCCAACTACTTCAGGGAAAACTTTAAAAAGTTTGAATCCTTTGCCAGTGAGGAAATTCGACGTGGCGGACCGCAACGATATGCCTTCTAAAAAAAACCTGACGATTATGTCAGGTTTTTTTTTATTTCTTGTTTACCGTTGTAATATACTTTTGTAAAGCCATGGTCATTGATGGTGTATCTGGCGTTGGGGCTTTAATATCAATGCGTAAGCCTGCTCCTGTCGCTGCATCAACCGTAGAATTGCCAAATACAGCTATTCGGGTTTCGTTTTGCTTAAAGTCTGGGAAATTCTTCAATAATGATTCTATACCAGATGGGCTAAAGAAAACCAGAACATCGTAGTAAACATCCCTTAGATCGGAAAGATCACTGATTACAGTTTTATAGAAGATGCCCCTGGTCCAATCAACAGCCAACTGATCTAATTTTTCTGGAACTTGATGTTTTAAAACATCTGAAGAGGGTAATAGAAATATCTCTTCCTTGTATTTCTTGAATAAAGGAACAAGGTCATCGAAATTCATCTTGCCTACATAAATCTTACGTTTGCGATAAACCACATATTTTTGCAGGTAGTATGCAACAGCTTCTGATTGGCAAAAGTATTTCATCGTGTCAGGCACTTTAAATCGCATTTCTTCAGCAATCCTAAAAAAGTGGTCAACCGCATTTCTACTGGTCAGGATAATGGCCGTATAGTTGTTCAAGTCTATCTTTTGCTGACGAACTCCTTTGGCATCAACCCCTTCAACATGAATAAATGGCCTAAAATCTACTTTTACTTTTTCCTTATCAATAAGTCTGGAATACGGGGAGTTTTCCATTTTAGGTTCAGGCTGCGATACCAAAATCGTCTTTATTTTCATATATCCTAGTCTTTTAGAAAGCTTCCGATGAGGATAAACGGGGCAATTTCAAGAGCGCAAAGGTACAAAATAAAATAGAAAAAGTTACTAGTTATGAATTTTTGATGATTCCTTAGAATGGTTATCCAACCAATTACATTAACCAAAAGAATTAGGAAAAAAGCTACATAAAACACAACTTTTGACCCAATTGCGATGTAGGTTAGGAAAACATTTGATACAAACATGATCAAACCGCTGTAATTGAAATATGATAATTTCTTGAAAATTACCTCAGTTATTGTTTTCTGTGTTCCAAAAATTAAACCATTGCCTATTTGTAGGCCTAGTTTTATGAAAAGAAAAAGCACTAATGATCCTAAAATCAATGGAAACAGTACGATTGCAGAATTTTGGGCAGGCTCAAAAAGAATGTTTCTACCAAGATACAAGAACAGTGAAAAGTTGATGATAAGAAATAGACCGCAAAATAGGTTGAACCAATTTAATAGCTTTTCTTTTTTGTTGTACATGAAAATGTACTTGTTGTTGAAAGGTAGAATAATGAAATTTAAAAACCTTGTATAAAATACCCCCTTGGCCAAAACCAAAAATAAAAGACTAATAAAAATCAGAATTGTAATCCAATCCATGACCATTATATTTCTAGTTATGGGTTCCATTAGTTTAGTTTAAATGTCGCACTGTTCAATCCGTGCCGTAATCCGTTTTCTGAAATTACAATTTTAAAATATCCTGGCGAGGCTATTTTTTTTGGTTTTGGTAATTTAAATCTAAAATACGTTGTATCATTTGATTTTAGCGTTGGTAATTTATCAATCCTGGGCGATATATTAATTGGGACAAGCTCTTTAAACTGCTTGGTGTTATTCAAAAAAGCTATCGCAAATTGTAATTTATCCAAAGCAATATCCTCGCTATACGGATTGTATATTTTAACCGTTTGTTCTTCATCGTCCAAGGAAAAACTTTTCTTCTCAACATAACACCTAAGCTTTCTATAAGATTCGAAGTCATCTATAAAATAAGCATAATAGATATTCCCATTTATTTTTGGAAAAGTGAATTCGCTATCAGTAAGATATTTTGAAACATAAAGCACCTTCTTATGTTGAACATCTTTTTCTGAATCGTCAATTGAATATTGGTTTTGTCTGTAATTTATATTGTTCAAGGAGAACGACGTTTTCCCGGTGTAGAAGGAATACATTGGAGCATTGCGGTACGAATTTTCAAAAACTACAGGATTATCACCTGCTTTTGATTGTATTTGGCCCATCCAGGCTTTATTGCCATGGGATTCATAGATTATAGGAAATAAGGGTTCGTAAATCAAGCCCATACGTAGAAAAAGGATAACAACAATATTTACCATACCCAACCTATATACCCATTTTCTAATCATCCCATTCTCAATCATATAATTGAAAACAAGGATAGCAATTGGGATAGAAATAACAATTATCCATTGGGTCTGTACCCTCCTATTAAAACTGGAGATGAAAAAGAACATCAAAATCCCATAGGTCAAATATAAAAGTGCTTTGGTGAACAAGTCTTTTGGGCGAGTCTTGAATATTGAATAATAGATAAATGGAAAAGTGAGCCCAAAAATCGCAACAAGATTAATTAAGAAGCCCAAAGTGTATTTAGTAAAATCATATGCCGCATTAGGGCGTTCAAAAAGATGGTATTTTATCGATACAAATTCATTCTCATAGAGCCATATGAAATGGGGTGTATAGCATAATATGGCTATGACAACAGCAACCCATGCATATTTATTGAAAATCAATTTTAAATTAGACAATAACACGAAGAGAATCACCAATACAGCATGATATTTACTGTACATGAGTGCTCCCATTACTAGTCCAAGAGCAAGTGCCAATATATAGCTTGGGGACTTTATAAAATGCTTGTAAACCAATAGAAAGACAGCCGTAAAAAACAATAGCGGTGTATCTGGTAAAGTAAAAAAACCGTAAGCGTTGAGCAGTGTCATGGAAAATACTAACACAAAAAAGTGCGTTATAAAATTTTCTTTCTTGGGGCTGTCAATAGTTAACCATAGTACAAGTAAAGTAGCTACAGATAAAAAACAACTGATCAAACGCACCCCTAACTCACCCTCGAAGAAAAGTCCACTGATTTTTATCATCAAGGCGACCATGGGTGGGTGGTCAAAATAACCC
>JBATIW010000601.1:0-6797 GCA_049668005.1 Maribacter sp. | reverse complement strand
GATTTATGCCCAAGGGCCCCAAGAACGAAATAGTAGTGATTCAAAATACCTTGAAGATCAATTTTATCTGGGCATAACCTATAATTTCCTTCTTGACAAGCCCGCTGATTTTACCCAAAGAAATTTATCTTATGGCCTGCAAGGTGGTTTTATTAAGGATATTCCACTAAATAGTACTAGGACTTTCGCAATAGGAGTAGGGCTGGGCTATGCCGTTAATTCCTATTATTCAAATATGTTGGCGACAAAATCCTCTGATGGTATTGGATATGTAATAATAGAAGAGGATATTATTGTTGGTGAAGAAGAAATAGGGGTTAAAAGAAATAAAATTGAAACCCATCTTATCGAGTTGCCATTTGAGTTTAGATGGCGAAACTCCTCAGCAAAGGAGTATAAATTTTGGAGGATATATTCGGGGATTAAACTGGGTTATGTATTTAGTGGACGATCAAAATTGGTTACAGAAGCGGACAAAACCTCATTTATAAACCCAGATATCAGCAAGTTTCAATACGGTCTAATGTTCAATTTTGGTTATAACACCTTTAATGTTCATATATACTATTCCTTAAATGGTATGTTCGATGATGGGATTAGCATAGAGAATGAGGAAATTAAATTGAAGCCCCTCCAAGTTGGACTGATTTTCTACATATTATAACCAATATTTAACTGTAAGTAATTGGGATATCAATCCAATGAAAAAACCGATTATGAGCTCTGCCTTGGTGTGTGCTTTTAAATACAATCTTGAAGTAGCTACCAAGCCAATTAAGAAAATAAATAGACTTAGGGCTAGTGTGATATTGATTTCAAAATGTATACTGAGATTGATTAAGTACATAAATAGACTGCCCAATCCCAATAAGTGCATACTGCATTTTATTTTGAATAGCAAGAGTATAAGTGTTGCCAGGGTGGCTGCAATGAGCCCAACAAAATAGAAGTATAGCTCAACGATATAATTATTTGGAATAACCTTATAGACTACCATAAATAAGAGTACCAGATTAATATATAAGGGAAATTTGCGTTCCCGGATGGTAGGTAGCTGAATTGAATTTACATAGCCCAGGTTTCTAAGTATTAAAAAAGTGATAATAGGAATAATTACCGTTAGAATAAAGATTGGTAAAATGTTACCACTTTGTATTTCTAAAGGACTGTATTTTGGGGTAATTAAAAAATACGCAAAAGTCCCGGCAATAGGAATAAAAATGGGATGAAAGATATATGAAATTACCTTTTGAAAAAGTTTCATTAAATCTGTTTTCGTAATCTGGCTACCGATATTCCCAATTGCTCTCTATATTTCGCAATTGTCCTGCGCGCTATTGGGTATCCTTTTTCTTTTAAAATAGCAGCGAGTTTATCGTCTGTAAGGGGTTTTTTCTTTACTTCGTCTGCTATTACCGTTTCAAGTATTTTTTTGATTTCTTTAGTTGAAACGTCCTCACCTTGTTCATTTTTCATTGATTCCGAGAAGTATTCCTTAATCAATTTCGTGCCATAAGGCGTATCAACATATTTACTATTCGCAACTCTTGATACTGTAGATACATCCATATTTATTTGGTCAGCGATATCTTTGAGAATCATCGGCCTAAGATTGCGTTCATCACCAGTTAAGAAATACTCTTTCTGATATTCCATGATAGCGTTCATTGTAACGAATAAGGTCTGTTGTCTTTGTTTTATGGCATCGATGAACCATTTAGCTCCATCTAATTTTTGTTTAATGAACATCACGGTATCCTTTTGGGATTTAGACTTTTCCTTTGAGTCCCTAAATCCTTTAAGCATATTGTTATATTCCTTTGAAACATGCAATTCAGGTGCATTTCTGCCATTTAAAGTAAGTTCTAATTCGCCATCTGTGATTTTAATTGAAAAATCTGGAACAACATGTTCAATAATTCTATTGTTACCAGCATAAGACCCTCCTGGTTTAGGGTTCAGTTTTTCAATTTCTGATATAGCATCCTTTAATTCGTCTTCAGTAATATTATGTTTTTGAAGAAGTTTTTTGTAATGTTTTTTAGTGAACTGATCAAATGATTTCTCTAATATAGAAATTGCTCTTTCAATATTCGGGTTAATTTCCTTACGTTTCAATTGAATAATCAGACACTCTTCCAATGATCGAGCGGCCACGCCTGGGGGGTCCAAAGCCTGAACCATTTTCAAAACGGATTCAATGGTATTTTCTTCAGTGTAAATGTTCTGGGTAAATGCCAGATCATCCATAATATCAGTTAGTGGGCGTCGAATATATCCGCTTTCATCAACACTACCAACAAGGAACTCGGCAATACTCCATTCCTCATCATTTAAATAGACCGTATTTAGTTGATTTATTAGATATTGAGTGAAAGATGTCCCAGCGGCATAAGGCACACTCTTTTCATCATCATCTGCACTATAGTTACTCGTCTTGGTTCGATAATCAGGGATTTCATCATCACTTAGATAATCATCTATATTAATATCATCAGTATTGATGTTCTCACCCTCTAATTCGCTATCATATAAATCATCAAATTCATCTTCAATGCTCTCACTTTCCTCTTTGCCACTTTCCAGCGCTGGATTTTCCTCCAATTCCTGTTTTAAACGTTGTTCAAATGCCTGTGTAGGCAATTGAATCAACTTCATCAACTGAATCTGCTGGGGAGATAGCTTTTGGGATAATTTAAACTGTAAGTGTTGTTTAAGCATTTAGGTTAGATATCTGCCTTATAAAGTTAACGATTTCAGATTAGAACTCCGCATTTTGGGGCGTTCTTGGAAACGGAATTACATCACGGATGTTGCCCATGCCTGTGGCGAAAAGAACCAAACGCTCAAAGCCCAATCCAAATCCACTGTGTACAGCGGTTCCAAATTTTCTTAGGTCCAAGTACCACCATAGTTCCTCTTCGTCTATTCCCAATTCAGCGATTTTGTCTTTTAAAACATCCAAACGTTCTTCACGTTGGGAGCCGCCAACGATTTCCCCAATGCCAGGGAAAAGAATATCCATAGCGCGAACCGTTTTGCCGTCTTCATTCAAACGCATATAAAAGGCTTTTATTTTGGCCGGATAGTCAAACAATATTACGGGACATTTAAAATGTTTCTCAACAAGGAATCGTTCATGCTCACTTTGTAGATCAGCGCCCCATTCATCTATAGGATATTGGAATTTTTTCTTTTTGTTGGGTTTACTGTTTCTTAAGATAGTTATGGCCTCGGTATAAGTGACGCGTTTAAAGCTATTGTCACAAATGAACTTCAGCTTCTCAATCAAAGCCATTTCGCTTCGTTCAGCCTGTGGTTTTGATTTTTCCTCATCGAGTAAACGTTTTTCCAAGAATTGTAAATCATCTTTACAATGCTCTAAAATATAGCCTATGACATTCTTGATGAAGTCCTCTGCCAAATCCATATTTGCATCCAGATCATAAAAGGCCATTTCTGGTTCTACCATCCAAAACTCTGCTAAATGTCTCGATGTATTCGAATTTTCAGCCCGGAACGTTGGCCCAAAAGTATAAACCTTCCCTAGTCCCATGGCATAAGCTTCAGCTTCTAATTGACCAGATACGGTTAGGTTGGTTTCCTTGCCAAAAAAGTCTTCTTTATAATTGACCTCCCCATCTTCGTTCAAAGGAGGATTTTTACTATCCAAGGTAGTTACACGGAACATTTCCCCCGCACCTTCGGCATCAGAACCGGTCACAATAGGAGCGTGAAAGTAATAGAAATCATTTTGTCTAAAATACTGGTGTATGGCAAATGACAACGCAGAACGAACGCGCATTACAGCAGCAAAAGTGTTCGTCCTTACACGTAAATGTGCCTTTTCGCGCAAGAATTCCAAAGAGTGTTTTTTTGGCTGAATAGGATAATCATCCGGATCTGCTGCGCCATGAACATAAATATCGTTTACTTGAATTTCGACGGTTTGCCCTCTTCCTTGACTTTCAACCAATGTTCCACTGATCTTTAATGCAGCACCTGTATTGATTTGTTTTAATACTTCTTCCTTAAAGTTCTCAAAATCAACTACACACTGAATATTATTTATAGTTGATCCGTCATTAAGGGCTATGAATCTATTGCTTCTAAAGGTTTTGACCCAGCCGTTAACTATAACTTCCTGTAGCTCGGGAGTCATGGAAAGTAGTTCTTTTACACTTGAAGATTTCATTTTAAATCAAATAAAAATTAAAACGTCAAAGATAGCCTTTTGAGCAAAAAGAATCGAGTTCTGAAATGTATAAAAGCTTAAGAATGTTTTTTATACTTAGAGATCTAAGATATTGTCTTCCTCTTTGGGCAGAATATCAATTTGAGGTTTGCGCAATACTTCCTTGTTCGCAATACTTCGTTCTAAGGAAAGAAGTAAGGAGGGAAGCAATATAAGGTTGGCCAACATAGCGAACATCAAAGTTGCTGATACCAAAGCACCCAGCGCCACTGTACCTCCAAAATTTGAGATCACAAAAACCGAAAATCCAAAGAAAAGAACAATCGAGGTGTAGAACATACTAACCCCGGTTTCTCTCAAGGCTGCATAGACCGATTTTTTGATTTGCCAGCGATTAGCAGTAAGTTCCTGTCTATACTTGGCAAGGAAATGTATTGTGTCATCCACCGAGATGCCGAAAGCAATACTGAAAACCAGGATTGTTGAAGGTTTTATTGGGACACCTACAAAACCCATGACCCCAGCTGTTATGACAAGTGGCAATAAGTTAGGAATTAGCGAAATGACGATCATTCTAAAAGACCTAAAAAGAAAGGCCATAAAAAGTGCAATTAGAAAGATGGCAAAGGCGAGTGACATCACAAGGTTTTTTACCAAATATTTGGTTCCTTTAAGAAATAGCAGTGCACTACCAGTCATATAAACGGTATATCTTTCCGTTGGAAATATCTTCACGATATTTTCCAAAAGGCGGGCTTCAATATCTTCCATGCGGTCTGTTTTTACATCTTTCATGAAAGTGGTAATTCTTGCCGTTTGGCCTGTGCTGTCCACAAAACTTTTTAATAAATTGCCGTTGTCGGATGATTTCCGGGCCATATCCATTATAAAGTTGTTCTCTTGGTTTGTTGGTAACTGGTAATATTTTGGAATGCCATTATAGAAGGCTTGTTTGGAATATTTTACCAAATTCACTACTGAGATGGGTTTGGATAATTCTGGAATCTCCTCAATAACAGATCCTAACTGGTCCATTTTCCTGAGCGCCGTCGATTTCATGACACCCTTTGGTTTTTTGGTGTCAACGACAATCTCAACAGGCATTATTCCATCAAATTCTTTCTCGAAAAAACGAATGTCCTTAAAGAAACCTGCTTTCTTGGGCATATCTTCAATAGGGCTTCCTGATATTTCTATTTGATAAATCCCGATGATGCTTACCACCAATAAGACAATAGAGATTACATAAACTGAAATACGCTTTTCACGAACAATATGCTCCATCTTATTGACAAAACCATCAATCCATTTTTTATTGAGGTGTTTCAAATGCTTCGTTTTAGGTAAGGGCATGAAACTATAGACAATAGGAATAATCAAAAGTGATATAATGAATATGCCAATAATATTGATTGAAGCAACAATACCAAATTCTTTCAACAATTTACTGTCAGTTATTATGAATGTAGCAAAACCTGAAGCAGTTGTCATATTGGTCATCAAGGTAGCGTTGCCGATCTTGGAAATAACCCGTTGAAGTGAAAGTGCCTGATTCCCATGTTTTTTAACCTCTTGCTGGTATTTATTTATGAGGAAAATACAATTGGGGATTCCAATGACAATAATCAATGGCGGAATCAATGCTGTTAGTACCGTTATTTCATATTGCAGTAATCCCAAAACCCCAAAGGCCCACATAACCCCGATAATCACAACGAACATCGAGATCAAAGTAGCACGGAAACTCCTGAAAAAGAAAAAGAAAATCAAAGAAGTAACCCCTAGAGCCGCAAGAATGAATTTCCCAATTTCATCAATAATGTTTTGGGAATTCATCGTACGAATATATGGCATACCGGAAACACGGACATCAAGTCCTGTTTCATCCTCAAAATTATCCACAAGGCGCGTCAAATCCTCAAGGATAAAGTCTTTTCGTACAGAAGTGTTCACGATGTCCTTATCCAAGTACATTACTGTGCGTATAGTTCTACTTTCCTTGTTATAAAGAAGATTATCATAAAATGGGAGATCATTGAAAAGATGGTCCACTAAGGTGTCAACATCCTGTTGGGTATTGATCTCGGATTTGATGAGCGGCTCAAGAACAAATTCCTGTTTTTCCTTGTCTTTGATCAATTCCTGAAGGTTATCTGTGGATAGTACAAAATCAACCTCCGGAAATGCCCCAAGTTGTTTACTTAATTTATTCCATCTATTGAAATTCACTGGAGAATAAAGTGCAGAGTCGCTTATTGCAAAGACTACAGTATTGCCCTCTTCACCAAATTGGTTTAGGAAATTTTGGTATTCAAGATTTATGGGGTGATCATCTGGCAATAAGTTGGCTTGGGAGTTGCTGAACCGCATATTTTCCCATTGCATAGCCATAAAGAAAGTAAAGG
This sequence comes from Maribacter sp., assembly GCA_049668005.1. Taxonomy (GTDB): domain Bacteria; phylum Bacteroidota; class Bacteroidia; order Flavobacteriales; family Flavobacteriaceae; genus Maribacter_A. The sequence continues at coordinate 197 of JBATIW010000601.1, read as the reverse complement.
CCGCGATCAATACTAAGATGAGAATTCTATTTCTAAGAATTATGCGAGCAATACGTGCCCAAAAGCCTTGTGTAAGTTTAGCAACCATCTAGGATTTTTACGAGCGCAAAGGTAAAGAATGATAGGTTGTCTTCCTAAATTGAAGCAAATAAATGAATCATGATGTTTTACCTAATGAAAAAAAGACCTCTAGAGGT
>JBATIW010000600.1:0-2096 GCA_049668005.1 Maribacter sp. | reverse complement strand
GTATTACCAATGCCAAACTGTATCCTCCTTTTGCCTTCATAAATTATTATGGAGGTCAATTTAGCGTAAACTTTGAAGGTAGAAATCGGCTATTACTAAGTGTAGAGAATCGACCAATACGAATCATTAAATCATTTATTAACTTTTAAAACATAATAAAATGGAACTACATTTTGAAGAATTATTAGGCAAAATTACAGACTTTATAAAGTCTGAGGCCAATACAGACACTGTAGTTGGTGAACAATTTGAACTCGGTGAATTCAAATGCGTACCTGTAATTAAAGTAGGTATGGGATTTGGTTCAGGTGGAGGTGAAGGAACGGAAGCAAAAATGAAAAAAGGACAAGGAATGGGCGCAGGAGCAGGTGTAGGCATAGAACCTATTGGCTTCTTAGTGACCAAGGACAGCGAAATATCATTCTTGGAAGCTGGAAAAACACACGGATTGGCCGCTGTTTTTGAAAAAGTCCCTGACCTAATTGAAAAAATAGCCAAATACAAGGCAAACGAAGAGGCTGTCGTTTAAAGTAATCTGAATTACTATAGGATTTGATGCAAGGTTGTTATGCATATTAAGGCTATCAACCTTGTTTTTTGAATTATCGCTCTATTATTAATTATTGCTAAGAGTTAAGCATATGTATTCAAATCACACATACGGTCCTTTAATATTTAATTGCAATACACTATATTTGCAGTGCTTTAGGAATTATGATCATTAATATGGACATTGGTCATGGGTTTTATTCTTTGGATAGTATTTCTTTTCATTGCACGATTTTTAGACCTCTTTTCTTAAATTAATAACACAATATATTCAGGTAAAACATGGCGAAATCGCAGCAGACATTTAACAAAAGTGAAAAAGAAAAGAAGCGTTTAAAGAAACGTGAAGAAAAACAGAAGAAAAAAGTGGCCCGTAAAGCAGCTGCCAAAGAAAGTGGAGGAGGCATTCAATTTGCCTATGTTGATTATAATGGCAATTTGACCGATACTCCACCGGATCCTTCACAAAAGATCGAGATAGAGGCTGAGGACATTATATTAGGTATTCCGAAGAAAGAAGAGGGCGATGAGGAAAAGTTTGATCCTGTTAGAAATGGAAAAGTATCTTTTTACGATGATTCCAAAGGATTTGGATTCATCATTGATGCGGTTGATCAACAGAAATATTTTACGCATGTTAGCGGTTTAATTGATGAAATTATTGAAAACGATACTGTTTCCTTTGAACTTGAAAAAGGTATGCGAGGTATGAATGCAGTAAGGGTTAAAAAAATATAGTTTCCTAGGAAACAATATAAAACATATGATTGAAGAGGACCACAAAATGATTGTGGTCCTCTTTTTTTGTGGCAATATATATTGAAAATTATTTACCTCTAGGTAAATAAACGAATAGCTTCGGACAGAAATAATGTCTTTTCGTCCTTTAAATTTGAAGAGTCTTCCATAAAATTACTTCATTAACGTAGAAAATGGTGATACAAAAGTTGTATCCCTAAATAAATAAACCAACATTATATTATGATGAAAAATGTAATTCTAACCGCCTGTCTACTTTTTGTGGCCTTGGGCTATTCACAAAAGAAAAAAAATGGGACTATTTTTTTAGAGCATCCGGCAATCGATACTGTAAACGAAATGCTTGCCGCTTGGATGGCTGGTGATGACACAAAAGTAGCTACCTTTCTTGCTGATGACTTTAAATCCTATTACGGTTCCAACACAAATAAAGATCGTAAAGGACAAAACAAAGAGAACTTCTTAAAACAAGTAAAATCAATAACAGATAACCTGTCGTATATTTCATTGAAACCATCAAAAGGAGCCACACCCGATGCTTTGGAGTATAAAGATGGTGATGTTTGGGTTCAAACCTGGAACCATATGAAGGCCATGCACAATAAAACCGGTGTAAAAATGGATATGCCATTTCATCGGCTATTTAAGTTGAACGATGATGGAAAGATCGCCACGATGATAAACTATTATGAAAACAGGATTTTCTGGGAAATAGGAAGAAGTTATGCAGATCGCCAAAATGGGGTTCTTTATGACCATCATGACAATATTAATACGGTAAGAAAGGC
>JBATIW010000599.1:0-10197 GCA_049668005.1 Maribacter sp. | reverse complement strand
GCCGAAAACTCGTCGATTTTAGTTGATCCATTCATTTGAGGGAACGAAAAGGCCTCTGAAAAAATCAATATTCAGGATTTAGATCCCGATTATATTCTTGTTACACACGCACACCAGGACCATGTCTTGGATGTTGAGGTTATAGCAAAGTCATCTGGGGCCGTTATTGTTAGTAATTATGAAATAGCCATGTACTATGAAGCTAAAGGCTTTAAAGCACACACTATGAACCACGGAGGGAATTGGAAATTCGATTTTGGAAACCTAAAATATGTGAATGCCATACATACATCATCATTTGCCGATGGTACTTATGGAGGTGAACCGGGCGGATTTGTTCTTTCAACGGAAGGCAAACATATCTACATTGCCGGTGACACAGCTTTGACAATGGATATGAAACTCATTCCAATGGCCACCAATTTAAATCTTGCGGTTTTACCCATAGGGGATAATTTCACCATGGGAATCGATGATGCTGTTCTTGCTTCGAACTTTGTTGAATGCGATATCGTTCTCGGTTACCATTATGATACTTTCGGGTTTATTGAGATTGACCACGATTTAGCCATTGAAAAGTTTAAAAGTGCCGGCAAGAAATTGCATTTATTGGATATAGGGGCTGCAATGACTATATAACTTGACTCCGTAAAACAACCTTGTGAAGGAGCTTGGGGAAGAACCGTTTTAGATAAATTCCTTTTATTTCCCCGCCACCTATATAGGCTTCGAATTTTTTTCGTTCTATGGCCCGGATCATCTTACCAGAGAAAACACTTACAGGAAGGCCATTTTGGGTGGCCACATCATCTTTAGTCTGCAGGCTTCCGTCTGCAGTCAAGGCATTTTTAGCAACATTGGTCTGTACGAATCCAGGACAGATAAGGGTAACATTTATACCATCTTTCTCATGTTCCATCCGCAAAACATCAAAAAATCCATGCAAGGCATGTTTTGCCCCGCAATATCCGGAGCGAAATGGCGAACCGAATTTCCCCATTAGACTTGTTACGGTGACAAAATGACCTTTTTTGTTCCTGATAAAATAGGGTAGGAGCGCCTTGGTCAATGCCACAGTCCCTAAATAATTGATGTCCATCAACTTTTTATAGACCTCAAACTCAGTGTCAACAATCAAGGAACGTTGGCTAACACCAGCATTATTGATAAGAACATCCAAACCATCATAAAAAGCTAAGGCTTTTTCAACTTTTTGGCTCATATCGGAAAAATCGCTTAAATCCAATGGTAATACCTCAATATTATGCTTATGGGTACATTTGTTCCTTACCTCATTAAGGGCAGCTTCATCCCTTGACGAAATAATCAACTTGCAGTTTTTTTTATCCAGTGCATATGTTAATGCTTCGCCAATTCCTGATGAAGCACCGGTAATCCATACAATTTTACCAGCTATCCTTTGCATTTCTTTGATTTTTAGACCTAAAATATAGTTAAATTTGGCAGCAACGAATGAAGGCCACCATAAATAAATACAACTTAGACTTTAAACGCCCCAGTGGTACATCAAGGGGTATACTGACCAAAAAGGAAACTTGGTTCTTGATTTTGGAAAAAGAGGGTCGCTATGGCATTGGTGAATGCGGTATGTTCAAAGGCCTAAGTTTTGACGATGTGCCGGAATTCGAAGAGAAGCTGGTGTGGACATGCAAACATATTGGGAAAGGACAGGATTATTTATGGAATGAATTACGGTCTTTTCCTAGCATACAATTTGGACTGGAGCAAGCCTTTTTATCACTCAAGTCAGAAGATCCATTTGAGTTGTTCCCTTCCAAATTTACGAGGAATCAAGGACGAATTCCCATAAATGGGCTCATTTGGATGGGCGAAGAAGAATACATGCTAGAACAAATCCAACAAAAGTTGGAAAAAGGCTTCAATTGCATAAAAATGAAGATAGGTGCAATTGATTTTAAGACTGAGATTTCCCTTTTGGAATCCATTAGAAAAAAATATTCGCAGAATCAAATTGAACTTCGTGTTGATGCTAATGGAGCATTCAATCCTTTAGAGGCATTGGATAAACTTCGTATTTTGGCAGCCTATGACCTACATTCAATTGAGCAACCTATTAAGCCCGGTAATGTGTTGAAAATGAAAACCCTATGTGAAACCTCGCCCTTGCCAATTGCACTTGATGAAGAATTGATTGGAGTAACCAATGTAACGAAAAAGGCAGCATTGCTACAAACCATTCAACCACAGTTCATCATCTTAAAACCAACTTTGGTAGGTGGTTTCAAGGGGAGTAGGGAATGGATAGAAATTGCTGAAAGTCTTGGTATTGGTTGGTGGGTTACCAGCGCACTTGAAAGTAATATTGGCTTGAATGCGATAGCACAATGGACATTCACCCTCGATAACCCAATGCCACAAGGCCTGGGAACAGGTGGACTTTTTACCAATAATTTCAAGTGTCCTTTATCTATAAAAAAAGGATATATTTATAATGATAACAACCAAAGCTGGAAGGCGAACTTAATACAGGATTTATGTTTATAGAGCAAGGATATAAGGGAAATATTGGATTATGGAAATATTGGATTCCAATTTTGGGTTTCTCAGCTTTGATGGTCGTGAATTACATAATGACCATAAATTCGCCGGTCGATGTGGATGTGATGATGAAAAATTTCATTGATAAAGTAGGGCTTAATGTATTTTTTGTTTTAGCCATCGGCCCATTAGTGGCTGGGTTTTTTATTATTTTAGGATGGGTGTACTTGGTTCATGGTCAATCACTTACTTCATTGACCACTTCCCGTAAAAAAGTAGATTGGAAACGTGTATTGTTTGCGTTTTTACTTTGGAGTGGTATTACGGCCTTAATGATATTTGGGGATATTTTAATGTCACCTGAAGATTATGTATTTAATTTCAAACCTATTCCGTTTTTGATTTTAGTGGTAATGGCTGTGATATTAGTTCCGCTTCAGACAAGTTTTGAGGAATATATGTTTCGCGGGCATCTGATGCAAGGCCTGGGAATTATGGCCAAGAATAGATGGGTACCATTAATTGTCACCTCAATCTTTTTTGGGATTATGCATGCGGCAAATCCTGAAGTGGGCAAATTGGGGTATGGCATTATGGTTTTCTATATTGGCACTGGCTTCTTTTTAGGGATTCTAACACTAATGGATGAAGGCCTTGAGCTTGCTCTTGGTTTTCATGCAGCCAATAATCTTACTGCAGCTTTGTTGGTAACTGCAGACTGGACTGCTTTTCAAACCAATTCGATCTATAAGGATATTTCTGAGCCAACCCTCGGTTGGGATATTTTAATCCCAGTTTTGGTAATATATCCTATTCTTTTATGGGTGTTTTCAAAAAAGTATGGCTGGTCCAACTGGAAAGATCGCTTAACAGGAAAAGTAATGTCCAGAGATGTTTATTTAGCTCAAAACACAGAAGAAGCACATGTATAGGGATATTCACTATATGTTCAAATGGAATGATGAATCAATTGCGTACAATGATTTAGGAGAAATAAGCTATAGCTTGATTAAAGAAGGTGCGCCATACCAAAAGGCTATGGGCGAGTTTTTATTGGATTGGATCGATAAGAAAGATTTTATCTCTGTAAAAACATCGGGTTCAACAGGGACACCAAAGGAGATATTCTTAAAAAAAGAACATATGGTCAATTCGGCCAAAACCACAGGTGCTTATTTTGATTTATGGCCAGGGCAATCTGCCTTACTTTGTCTTCCAGGGGATTATATTGCAGGTAAAATGATGTTTGTAAGGTCAATGGTCCTTGGTTTGGAAATGGATTGGGTGCCACCTTCCTCGACTCCCTTAAAAAATTCAAATCGTTGTTATCACTTCTGTGCCATGGTTCCCATGCAATTAGAAAATTCCTTGGATGAAATCAACCATATCAAAACTTTGATCGTCGGTGGTGCTCCAGTTTCAGCAGACTTAAAAGCAAAGGTTCAGGATAAGACCACTGAAATATTCGAAACCTATGGAATGACGGAGACCATAACCCATGTTGCCGTAAAGAAAATCAATAATGGAGCGAAGGACTGTTTTGAAACATTGCCGAATATTTCCATAGAAAAAGATAAAAGAAATTGCCTTGTAATTAATGCACCAGACTTAAATAACGAGCAATTAGCCACAAATGATATCGTAGAACTTGTTTCGGATAAAGAATTTAAATGGTTGGGGAGGTATGATAATGTGATAAACTCTGGTGGAATTAAGTTATTGCCGGAACAGATAGAAAGAAAACTTAATTCTGTCTTGGATAATAGATTTTTTGTTACGGGAGTGCCAGATGCCCGATTGGGGCAAAAATTGATTCTTCTGATTGAAGGAAAGCAGGGCGAAACTGATCTTTCAGAAAAAATAAAAACCTTGAAGACAATTGAAAAACATGAGGTTCCCAAAGATATCCTATTTGTTGAAAAATTTATAGAAACCGTCAACGGTAAGGTTTCAAGGCAAAAGACACTTCAAGAAATTTTGAACGAATAAGGTTTTTCACTGCAGTATAAATTTGTATTTTCATAGCTAAAACCAACCTTATGAAAAAGATTATTTTCTTTTTATTTATCAGTTTTTCAATGGCATTATATTCCCAGCAGATTCTTCCTGAAAATGAACGTGCGAGAGTTGTTGATGAAATCCTCAACGACCGTTTCAATAACTTATTGCCAGAACTTATGGATAGGACGGATATTGATATGTGGATTCTCATTTCGAGAGAATATAATGAAGACCCAGTACTAAGGACCATGCTGCCATCTACTTGGTTAAATGCCAGAAGGCGCACTATTTTACTTTTCCATCGAAATAAGACCAAGAACACCATCGAAAAGTTGGCTGTCGCCCGTTACAATGTTGGTGAGAATATTGTTTCGGCTTGGGATAAGGACAAAGAACCAGACCAATGGAAACGATTAATGCAATTGATTGAGGAAAGAAATCCATCAAAAATAGGATTGAATTTTTCCAAGGACCATAATATTGCCGATGGCCTGGATAAAACCGACTATGATGAATTTATGCAGTACTTGCCAAAAAAGCAGCATAAAAAAGTAGTTTCAGCCGAGCAATTGGCCGTTCGTTGGATTGAGACCCGAACGGAACGGGAAATGATAATATTCAATCAACTGGTTGATATTACCCATGATATTATTGCCGAGGCATTTTCTGAAAAAATAATTACACCCGGAGTCACAACTACTACGGAAGTAGAGTGGTGGATGCGCCAAAAAGTTACCAATTTGGGATTGGAGACCTGGTTTCATCCAACCGTGGATGTGCAACGCAGCAGTGAGGAATTGGTGAGTCACTTGTATTCATTTTCAGGACGTCCCGATGACATGGTCATTCGGCCTGGCGATTTGCTGCATTGCGATTTTGGAATCACCTATTTACGTTTGAATACCGATTGCCAAGAATTGGCATATGTTTTAAAACCAGAAGAAAAAGAAGCTCCTAAATTTCTTGTTGATGGGTTAAAAGCAGGAAATAAAGTTCAGGATTTCTTGACGACAAATATGATTAAAGGGCGAACTGGAAATGAAATATTGGCCAAAGCGCTAGAAGATGCTAAAGCAGCCGGACTCCGCCCTGCAATTTATACCCACCCATTGGGCCTTTATGGGCATTCAGCGGGTACCACCATTGGCATGTGGGATGCCCAAAGTGGGGTTATGAAAGATGATGGGGAGAATTATCCGTTAAACCCGAATACAGTTTACGCCATTGAACTCAATACCACGGTGACCATTCCCGAATGGAAACGTGATATTCGCATCATGCTCGAAGAAGCAGGTTTTTATGGTGAAGATGGCTTCCGATTTGTAAATGGTAGACAAACCGAACTGTTGCTGATTCCAAGAGTGAAGTCACATCAGGGGAACTAAATTAGGCCCGACTTTTAATCGAATTTATAATAAACCAATATAAAAATGAAGGCGTTGCTTTTTCTTTTCTTCTCTTTTTTCTTTTTAAGCATAAACGCGCAGCAGACTGTTTTACAGATAAGTGGAGTGGTCACCCAAAATGGTTATCCAGTAAATAATGCAAGTATCAATATAAAGGATTCAGACCAAGGCGTTTTCACCAACGAAAAAGGCGCATATAGCATTACCGCTATACCCGGGAATGTGTTGGTTTTCGAGCATTTGGGTTTACAAACGGTGGAAGTGTTGTTAGAGGATGTTACCACCATATTGAACATAACTATGAAGCGGAAGGAAGAGCAACTGCAAGAGGTTGTGGTAAAGAAACACAAAAGAAAGAATCCTACAGAGAGACAGATAGAATACGATTTTAATAAGGAATTGATACGAACAAATCTAGGTATTTTAGATACCCGTAAATCCGGACTTTCCATACGGGTGATCAGTGGTGATGATCTTAATAAGGGAGCACCAACTTTTTTAGAAGCTATTAGAGGTCAGTTAATAGGAAGGATAGTGTACAGCGGTAGTATATTTGATGAAGATAACACAGCCGTATATTTAAGAGTAACCTCTTCTTTATTAGGTGGACAAAAGGCGGCAATTTATGATGTTGATGGCGTTGTTATGGATACACCTCCACTATTTATTACTATTCAAGAAATAGAAAGGATTGCGATCATTCGGGGAATTGGCGTTTCAGGTCGTTATGGTAGAAGAGGCCATGGGGGGGTCATTGTCATCAACACAAAAAGAGGTGCGCTTAGTGATCCCAAAGTAACCAAACGATTCAAGGATTCCTTAATCTACCACAAGCAGCGGGCAAAAGAGGCATTTACAACTGTAGATTGGGAAACTGAAATTCCTATTCAATTAAACGGTTTATTTCTTTGTAAAACTGAGGATAAGGCTTTGGGACTTTTTGAGAATAAAAACGCACATTTTTATAATTCTCCATACGATGCCATTGAAGCCGGCAATTATTTTTTAAGGGAGTGGCAAAATAAGGAAAAGGCAGAGGAAATCTGGAAATCGATAAAAGAGCGGTATTCTAATAATGCAGTGGTTTTAAAAGCTTTGGCCTATACCTATGAGAAGAACAATAATCTAGTTTCAGCAATGCAAATTTATCAAGCTATTTCTTCATTAAGACCCAATTATGCGCAGTCTTACAGAGATTTGGCCAATATCAATGCAGAACTGGGAAGGCACATGAAGGCTTTGAAATTATACGCGCGAAATATGCTTAAAAGGACAGAAACCAAACAAAGTGGCATCGATTCGATAATCAATATTGAGTCCCATAATCTATTGATATTAAATAAAATGGGACTTAGGTCGGAAATAGTGGATATTGACCAGGCATTAGGTTACAGCCCGATCCGCTTACTGTTGGAATGGAACAATGGGGAAGCTGAATTTGTCTTACAATGTATGAATCCACCAAATTATTTTTCATGGAAACATACTTTTGGCTCTAATCCTGAGCGTATTGAGGATGAAAAAATAAAAGGTTATTCCAGCAAGCAGTTTTACCTGAATCAAGAGCTTGGCGGCAAATGGAGATTTAACTTAAAATACCTCGGGAACAAGTCCTTTGAGCCTACCTATTTGAAGGCCACCATATATTTTGATTATGGGAAACCTTCTCAAAGAAAAGAATTAAAAGTTTTCAGGCTTCTTAAAGAAGATGTAAATAGGCATCTTTTAACTATAGATATAGATTTAAAATCGATATCCAGTTAAACATGTTAAGAGCCCATTTCAAATAACTATGAAACAGTTAGTGGAATTAACTTCATTGCTTTAATAATCTGGTTTGTAGTAATATTGTATTTCAATGGCAGACCAACCGAATTGTTTTTGATTCCCATGGTAAAATTGCATCAGGGAAGTTAAGATTTGGTTCGATTTTTGTGGGGTAATACAACAAATAATGCATTATGAAAAAGATTGTTCTAGTTTTGTTTTTGGCCATTAATGGTGTTTATTCACAGTATAAACCAAAAGATATTTCAGGTATTGTAAGTGATGGTCGTAGTCCATTGCAAAATGTACAAATACGTGTTGAAGGTACCGATACAGCTTTGTTTACCGATGCCGAGGGTCGCTATACTTTGCGAACTACGGAGGGAAGCACCATCCAGTATTCATATACAGGTTTGAAAACTGTTGAAATCGTTGTAGAAGATGTAACCCGAATTTTGTATGTTGAAATGGTTCCTGATGTTGAAGAGCTTGATGAAGTCGTCTTAACAAAGAGTAAAAGAAAGTCCCAACAGGAGTTGGAGTTGGAGTATAATACCAATCCTAACCTCATAAAAACGGCATACGGGATAATAAATCCAGAAACGGCGGCTTATCAAGTCCGTATTCTCTCCGAAGAAAACATAAGTAGTGTAAACTTATGTATCTTGGATGTATTGCGAAATGAGTTCCCTGGGCTAAACGTTACAGGTGATTGTATTAATGGGATAATCGATGCGGGTTTAAATACGAAATCCTCGAATTTAATAGCGCGAAAAGGGGAAGAAGGCGATGTCAGCGAATCGGAAATGCGTGTTTCTGTAAGGGGTTCAAACTCCCTATTCAATGATCAATCTGTAATATTTGATGTAGACGGTCAAATCCTAACCGATGCTCCCTTATGGATTTTACCCAGTAATATGAAGCGGGTTGCAGTGTTGTCAAGTTTTGCGGCAAGCACAAAGTACGGTGCTATTGCTTCGGGTGGGGTAGTGATTATCAATACAAATTCTGGAAGCACCACTCCAAGATCAAAAGAAATTGCAGATAAGGCCAGGCTTCGTAATAACAAATATAAAGGTGATGCATTACCCTCAAAATCACTTTCAAGTAGTGCACCGATTTATCTTCAAGAATTGCAAGAAACTAAATCTTTTGAAGAAGCCAAAAAAATCCACAGATTCTATGCTCCAAGGTATGGTGGCAGTTACAGCTATTATGTTGATGTATTGGACTATTTCGTTGAAAAATGGAACGATGATACCTTTGGGGATAAAATAGTTCAAGATGGACTCTTCTACTTTAATGAAAACCCCATCGCCCTCAAAGCATTGGCCTTCGTTCATCAAGCCAATGGAGCGTTTAAAAAAGCCAATGAGCTTTATAAGGAAGTTTTTATCCAGCGTCCCAACTATGCCCAATCCTATATGGACCTCGCCAACAGTTATCGCGAATTGGGTGATGGCAAGAAGGCAGCTTCTATATATATGCGCTATGATTATATGGTAAATAAAGGGTTTTTAAAGAACGATTCCACCGCATTTGCCAAGATAATGGATCGCGAATTCAACAACCTTATTATGTTAAAAGGAAATGAGATACTCTCAAAAGAGGCAAATACGCTTGTTCTTGAAGAAGACTTCAATGGCACGCGAATGGTCTTCGAATGGAACGATAGTGAGGCGGAGTTCGAGTTGCAGTTCGTAAACCCTGAGGGCCGCTATTTTAAGACGGTACATTCCTTGGCCAAAGATGCGGAGCGCATACACGATGAAAAATTGCTAGGATATTCATGTGAGGAGTTTTTGATAGACGAATCCCTTACGGGAACATGGCAGGTAAATGCCAAATATTTGGGCAATAAGAGTTTGACCCCTTCCTATTTAAAGGCTACCATCTACTACGATTACGGTAGTGCTGCCCAACATAAGGAAATAAAGGTCTTTAAACTGGGACTTAAAAACGTGAACCAAGAACTATTTAAGGTCAACAATACCGCGAGAATAGTCTCCAACTAAAATAAGGCTAATAAAATCTTAATAAGGACGCAATTAGGTTGAAAGAATGATTTGCTTAATAAAAGCAATCCTTTTTGTAATATATTTACGACAAAAATAGTATATGAATAGATTGTTTACCCTTTTGTTCCTTGTTTATTCCTTTCAAGGATTCTCCCAAGATAAAATAAATAAGATTAGTGGTGTCGTATCGGATATGGGCTATCCACTGGTCAATGTCAATATTTCAATTAAAGGTACTAGCACAGGAATACAAACAGACAAGAATGGAAAATACGAGATTGAGGCCAGGCCAAGGGATGTGCTTGTTTTTAGTTACGTTGGCATGCACGACGTAGTTATTATTGTTGAAGATGTGACAAGTATCCTAAATATTAACATGGTCCCTAGAGTTGAAGAACTTGATGAAGTCATTGTAAGCCAACAAAAAAAGAAAGGGCAGGAAGGCTTGCAATTAGACTATGCGGTGAATAAAAATATAGTGCGAA
>JBATIW010000598.1:0-9780 GCA_049668005.1 Maribacter sp. | reverse complement strand
ATCCGGTATACTGCCCAATAAAGTGGGTTCATAGGTGTCTGTGGAAGATATTGTAGAAAAGACTTTGGTAGTCTTTCCAGTCCATTTTCTTAACTCTCCATTAACCAAAAATGCCCTTTGATCAATAGTTTCTATTGTATTATATGCTTTAGGTATTGTCATTATTTATCAATGTTTTTTAAATTAAAATGCGAAGTTAAACGATCTTATATTGAATATTTGAAAGATTGTATAAAGAAAACCGTAGCGCTATTTTTTATAATAAAAGCGTATTCAATTGTGATACCATTACACTAAATATTGAAAAAGATCTGGTTTATCATTTAAATAGTCCCCATAAAAATTATTGGCCTTCATTCTTTTCACTAAGGGTGCAAGATCAGCCGGACTTTTTAGTTCTATACCCACGATTGCTGGAGCATTTTCTTTGCTTGATTTTTTGGAATATTCAAAATGGGTAAGATCATCATCAGGACCTAAAATCTCAACAACAAACTGTTTTAATGCCCCAGGGCGTTGAGGAAAACGAACAATAAAATAATGTTTTAACTGGCCGTATAACAAAGCTCGCTCCTTTATTTCTGCAGTTCTGGTAATATCATTATTCCCGCCGCTGACGATACACACTACATTCTTGCCTTTTATCTTATCCTTATAATCATCAAGTGCTGAGATAGCCAAGGCGCCGGCAGGTTCAACAACAATGGCATCACGGTTATATAAATCCAGGATGGACTGGCATACTTTACCTTCAGGAACCGCTACCAATTCGTGCAGATACTTTTGGCAAATAGGAAAAGTCAAATCCCCTACACGTTTTACTGCGGCTCCATCTATAAATTTATCAATCCGTTTAAGCCTGGTATTCTTGCCTTTTTCGATGGATGTTTTCATTGATGGTGCGCCTTCAGGCTCAACACCTATAATTTTGGTCGAAGGAGATAAAGAATAAAACACGGAACAAAGCCCAGACGCAAGTCCACCACCGCCGATAGCCACGAAAACATAATCTATGTGTTCCTCGGTTTGTTCTAAAAGTTCCAAACCTATTGTTGCTTGGCCTTCAATTACTTTTTCGTCATCAAAGGGGTGTACAAATGTTTTTTTATTTTCCTTACAAAACCTTAGTGCTGCTTTTGACGAATCATCAAAGGTGTCCCCCTCAAGTACCACAGCAACGTTGTGCCCACCAAACATTTTGGTTTGTGCAATTTTCTGTTTGGGAGTAACCGACGGCATATAAATGGTGCCATTGATACCTAAATGGTTACACGCAAAGGCCACACCTTGCGCATGATTACCAGCACTGGCACAAACAACACCTTTGGATAACTCCTCTTTAGAAAGTGAGCTTATTTTATTGAATGCCCCACGGATCTTATAAGAACGCACCCGATGAAGGTCTTCTCTTTTTAGAAGGATATGGGCTCCATATTGTTTTGAAAGCCGAATACTTACTTCTAAAGGCGTAACACGGGCGACTTTGCGGATAGTTTCCGCAGCGGTCTCAATGTCTTTTATATTTGGAAAATAGGCCATAATTCTCTCTCCCTATCTCTCCATAGGGAGAGAGTAATTTTAGCTTTGTTTTTATACGATCGGTTTCATCGCGGTCATTGACGCTCTTAAACGTGCACCTACAATTTCAACCTGATGCTCCCTAAGAGCTTTATTTACCGTAATCAATTTGGCATTGTCAACCCCATTATCCTTGCCTGTACCAAATTGGTTACCAATAACATCGGTATCAATTTTTTTCATAAAGTCACCTAATAATGGTTTACAGGCATGATCAAACAAATAGCACCCGTATTCTGCGGTATCAGAAATTACACGGTTCATTTCAAAAAGCTTCTTCCTGGCAATGGTATTTGCAATTAACGGCGTCTCATGTAGTGATTCATAATATGCAGATTCACCAATAATACCGGATTCGGTCATTGACTCATAAGCCAATTCAACTCCTGCCCGAACCATGGCTACCATTAACACTCCATTGTCGTAGAACTCCTGTTCGCTAATTTTTACATCGCCAGCTGGTGTTTTCTCAAAAGCGGTTTCACCGGTAGCGGCTCTCCAACTTAAAAGGTTTTTATCATCTTTAGCCCAGTCTTCCATCATGGTTTTAGAGAAATGTCCGCTCATAATATCATCCATGTGCTTATGGAATAAAGGACGCATAATATCTTTCAATTCTTCGGACAATTCAAAGGCTTTTATTTTCGCAGGATTTGATAAACGATCCATCATGTTAGTGATTCCACCGTATTTTAATCCTTCTGTAACAGTTTCCCAACCATATTGAATCAATTTTGAGGCGTATCCCGCATCAATTCCTTTTTCGATCATCTTATCAAAACAAACAATAGAACCCGTTTGTAGAAGGCCACATAAAATAGTCTGCTCTCCCATAAGGTCGGATTTAACCTCGGCTACAAAAGAAGATTCCAATACTCCAGCTTTGTGCCCACCAGTACCAGCAGCATATGCTTTTGCCTGTTCCAAACCTTTTCCTTGGGGGTCATTGTCTGGGTGTACCGCAATTAATGTTGGTACGCCAAAGCCTCTTTTGTACTCCTCACGCACCTCGGAACCAGGGCTCTTTGGAGCAACCATGATTACCGTAAGATCTTTTCTTACTTGCATTCCTTCCTCAACAATATTGAAACCATGGGAATAAGACAAGGTTGCACCTTGCTTCATCAAGGGCATAACTGCGCCAACAACAGCGGTGTGTTGTTTATCAGGAGTTAAATTAATAACCAAATCCGCGGAAGGTACCAATTCATCATACGTACCAACGGTAAAACCATTCTCCGCTGCATTTTTAAAGGATTGTCTTTTTTCTTTGATCGCAGCGTCACGTAAGGTGTACGAAATATCAAGACCGGAATCCCTCATATTCAAACCTTGATTAAGTCCTTGTGCCCCGCAACCTACGATTACTATTTTCTTGCCTTTTAAAGGCGATACACCATCTGAAAACTCAGAAGAATCCATAAACCTACATTTTCCCAGTTGGGTTAATTGATCTCGTAATGAAAGTGTATTAAAATAATTTGTCATTTTATATTCTCGTTTTTAGATGTTTATTTGTCGTGATAAAATTCGTTCAACATTCTACTGATCGGCATTTCGGCTTTCGTAACGGCCAATCTGCCCGAACGTACAAATTGCATTATCCCATAAGGTTCCAAAGCGTCATGCATCTCATTTATTTCATGTCTTCTACCTGTTTTGGCCAACACGAAAAAGTCTCTAGAAACTGTTACGATCTGTGAATTGCTTTCTTTGATTATATTTTGAATCTGACGTTCATCAAAAAGCAAATGCGATTCTATTTTGAACAATGCCGATTCTTGATAAATTATCTCATCATCAGTGTGATAATACGCTTTGATTACCTCAATCTGCTTTTCTATTTGCCCAACAATTTTTCGTGTCCAATCTTCCGTTATATTCACCACAATGGTAAATTTTGAAACGTTTTCAATTTCTGATTTTGAAACGTTTAGGCTCTCTATGTTGATGTGTCGCTTTAAGAATATCCCAGATATTCTATTTAATAATCCCACGTTATTTTCGGAGTAAACCGAAATTGTAAACCATTGTTTTTCCATAAGTCCTTCTTAGTGACTTTTTAATTAGTAATCCTATTATGCGTCATGTTTCTTTGTTGCTATGATCAGCCCTGTAGACCAATTCATTTTAGTAAGGACAAAATCCTCTCTTTGTTCAAGATAATCAACCAATTTATTTACATGGATCTCATGTCCTTGAGGCCAATTAGGTTGCGCATTCATATCATCAATAATATATAATCCTCCAACTTTTAGCATTGATAGAACATTTTCTATTTCGCTATATTTTCCAGGCCATGCATCCGCAAATATTAAATCAAAACTTTCCTCCGTGTTTTGATGAATCCAATCAGCACCATCTTGACAAATAATATTGACCCGTTCATCATGACAAAAATAATTATTGGCTATTGCAACCAATGCTTCATCATTGTCAACTGATATTAAGGTTGAACTTTCGTTCATTCCATCTATCATCCAAGAAAGTGATAAACCGATACCTGTACCCAATTCCAAAAAATGGCCATTAGGCTTTGACGACACCAAAGTTTTCAAAAGGCTGCCAATATACAAATCGGATGGCATTGTAAAGCTTATCTCTTTAGACTTACTTTCCAATTCCCTATGAATTGCTGGTATATCCTTGATTCTGGAATCGTTCATTCTATTTTAATCTAATGTCTGATACAGATGCCCCTGAGGGAATCATAGGAAATACATTATCCTCTTTCTCAACTTTTACTTCTAGGAAATAAGCATCTTTTGAAGCCATCATTGCTGCGACACTTGCCTTTAGATCTTTTCTTTCGGATACCCTTTTTGAAGTGATATCATACCCTTCTGCAATTTTCACAAAATCTGGGTTTGTCATAACCGTTGATGCGTATCTGCTTTCAAAAAACAGTTCCTGCCACTGTCTTACCATCCCTAAATGGTCATTGTTCAGTACTACAATCTTTACCGGGGTCTTATTTTGAAAAATGGTTCCTAGCTCTTGAATGGTCATTTGGTAACCCCCATCTCCAATTATGGCTACAACTTCACGGTCCATAGCGCCCATTTTAGCACCAATTGCCGCGGGCAATGCAAAACCCATGGTGCCTAATCCGCCGGAAGTTATATTACTTTTGGTCTGCTTGAATTTAGAATATCTGCAAGCAATCATTTGATGTTGACCAACATCGCTTACAATAACGGCCTTATGTCCGCTTGCGATATTGATTTCATTAATAACTTCGGCCATGGTCAAACCATCTTTGGTAGGGTGAAGTTCTTCTTTAATGACCGCATCATATTCAATTTTATATTTCGCTTTGAACTCGTTATGCCATTCTTCGTGCTTGTTCTCTTTGATTTTTGGCAATAACAAGTTTAATGTTTCCTTGGAGTTACCCAATACAGCAACATCTGCCGTTACATTCTTATTTATTTCAGCGGGGTCTATCTCAAAGTGGATGACTTTGGCTTGTTTGGCATACGTATCCAAACTACCCGTTACCCGATCATCAAAACGCATACCAATGGCTACGAGTACATCACATTCGTTAGTCAATATGTTAGGGCCATAATTGCCATGCATACCGACCATTCCCACATTAAGTGGATGATCTGTATCCATTGCCGAAAGTCCAAGAATCGTCCAAGCGGCCGGTATGCCCGCTTTTTCAACCAAAGCTTTCAATTCTTCCTCTGCCTCACCAAGTATTACCCCCTGCCCGAAAACGATAAAAGGTTTTTTGGCCGAATTGATTAACGCTGCGGCAGCATCGATTACATCCATATCAGGTTGGGGGAAAGGCTTATAACTGCGTACACCTGTACAGTGTTCATAGCTAAAATCCAATTCGTCAAATTGTGCATTTTTTGTAATGTCAACTAAAACAGGGCCTGGACGACCTGATTTTGCTATAAAAAATGCTTTTGCCATCACCTCCGGAATTTCTTCAGCATTCGTAATTTGATGGTTCCATTTTGTAACTGGAGTTGAAATCCCAATAATATCAGTTTCTTGAAAAGCATCAGAACCCAGTAAATGCCTTGGTACTTGTCCCGTAATACATACCATAGGGGTAGAATCTATCTGGGCATCGGCCAAACCAGTCACTAAATTGGTTGCTCCGGGACCTGATGTTGCCATGGCAACACCGACCTTGCCAGAGACACGTGCATAACCTTGTGCAGCATGGGTAGCTCCTTGTTCATGACGGGTTAGAATATGTGTCAATTTATCTTGAAACTTATATAGTTCGTCATAAACTGGCATGATTGCTCCTCCAGGATAGCCATAGAGTAGGTCCACTCCTTCGGCCAACAAACAATGTATTATTGCTTCAGCGCCACTTATTCTAATTGTTGTGGCTTTTTTGGTTGCTTCTTTTTTCTCTTTCAATGTTTCCATATTCAATAAGATTCTAATACTTCCAAATCCCAAAATAAACTTCCGGGATATTATGTGTTTAAAATTCATCGGTTACACAACCCTGTGATGCCGATGAAACTGTTTTAGCATATTTGTATAAACTTCCTTTTCTGACCTTTAATGGGGGCTGGACCCAATTAGCGCGGCGAGATTTGATTTCATCATCTGAAAGTGCCACGGAAATATTGTTTTTTTCAGCGTCAATGGTAATGATGTCTCCATCTTTTAATAGCCCTATCATACCACCTTCCTGGGCTTCAGGACATACATGGCCCACAACGAAACCATGGGTTCCCCCAGAAAAACGACCATCTGTAATCAATGCCACCTCTTTTCCAAGGCCAGCACCCATAATTGCGGCTGTTGGTTTTAACATTTCGGGCATTCCAGGTCCGCCTTTGGGCCCTT
Source organism: Maribacter sp. (assembly GCA_049668005.1). GTDB lineage: Bacteria > Bacteroidota > Bacteroidia > Flavobacteriales > Flavobacteriaceae > Maribacter_A. The sequence continues at coordinate 3,372 of JBATIW010000598.1, read as the reverse complement.
CATAACGAATTACCACGACATCACCTTTCTCGACCATTCCTGCTCCAATACCTGCATTGGCCTTGAATTCATCATCAAATACTTTTGCCGGTCCTGTAAAATGTAGCCCTTCTTTTCCTGTTATTTTGGCCACTGCGCCTTCTTCCGCAAGGTTCCCATAAAGAATGCGAAGATGACCTGTTTCCTTTATTGGGTCATTCAATGGTTTTACTACATCCTGACCTTCTAGAAGACCTGGTAATTCAGCAAGATTCTCGGCAATCGTCTTTCCCGTAACAGTTAAACAATCCCCATGAAGCATACCGTTTTCAAGCATAAACTTCATTACAGCTGGCGTACCACCTACCCGGTGTAAATCTTCCATTAAGTATTTTCCACTTGGCTTTAGATCGGCTAAAAATGGTGTGGTATCGCTTATTTTCTGGAAATCGTCAAGCGTAAATTCTATTTCCGCCGCCTTAGCAATTGCCAAAAAGTGTAAAACTGCATTCGTGGATCCACCCAAAAGGGTTAGCAGACGTACTGCATTTTCAAATGACCTACGTGTTATTATATCACTTGGCTTAATGTCATTTTCCATTAAATGTCTCAAAGCATTACCAGAACTTATACAATCTTGCTTTTTGTCTTTACCTAAGGCCGGGTTCGACGAATTATATGGCATTGCCATACCAAGGGCCTCAATGGCCGAGGCCATTGTATTTGCCGTATACATTCCGCCACAAGCACCAGCGCCTGGACAGGCATTTTGGATAACACTTTTGTAATCTTCCTCATTCATGGTTCCTGCCACTTTCTCGCCCCAAGCCTCAAATGCCGATACGATGTCCAACTTTTTGTCCTTGAAACAACCAGAAGCAATTGTGCCACCATATACTAAAACTGATGGTCTGTCCAATCGAATCATAGCCATTAATGCTCCTGGCATATTCTTATCACATCCTACCACAGTAACAAGTGCGTCATAATTCATGGCCTGTACTACAGTTTCCATTGAATCGGCGATAATATCCCTTGAAGGAAGGGAATAGCGCATACCGTAAGTACCCATCGAAATACCATCACTAACCCCTATGGTATTGAATACCAAACCTACCAATCCTCCTTTGGCCGTACCTTCTTTCACATGTTGGGCCAGATCATTCAGGTGCATATTACAAGGATTGCCTTCGTAACCTGTGCTCGCAATGCCAACCAATGGTTTTTCCAAATCGTGTTCGGTTAGTCCTATAGCATACAACATAGCTTGTGCGGCCGGTTGTGTAGGGTCTTGGGTAACATTTTTACTGTATTTGTTCAATTCCATTCAGAATATTATTGTTGTGGGTTTATTTTACTCGGCATATTTTATTAATCAAATATAAAAGTTTAAAATGCGCTATATTTTTAACAATTATTGGGGCTCTAAATCCAAGTGCACCATAAATTATTCATATATCTGATTATCAGCACTTTAAATTCTATTTTTTACCATATTCAGTACTTTTAATAGTTCCATTTATATAGGGTATTTATTCATTTTAAATAAAAAACCTGAATTAAAATTATCATGTAGGGGTTGCTCCACAGAAAAAACCATATCATCCCATTTATGGGAAAATAAGAATACAATTGACTCTGCTGTTATTGAATTTCAGAGTTACAATGTTAGATATGTTTGTTACTTTCAATAAATAGTATTCAATTTATTAGCCTCATTTCACTATAAACTTGTAATTAACCAATAAGTTTGCATGTCTATTTAAGTTCCTATTTCGTGTCTTCTTTAATAGATAATCTCTAATTTGGTAAGTGGTACTTTATATAATAAAAGACAAGCTAATTTCACTTTGAATGGAACTGATACAAAAGCAACGCACATTTTTTGAAACACAACAAACAAAAGAAATAGCATTTCGTAAAAGAGCGCTAAAACGCCTGCAAAAGGAAATCATTGCGAGGGAGGATGATATTTGCGATGCTATTTACAAGGATTTTAAAAAACCCAAGTTTGAGACTTTGGCAGCAGAGACACAGTTTGTGTTGGCTGAACTAAAAATGGCATTGAAAAATATTAATATTTGGGCCCGTCCGGAACGAAAGTCAGCGACTTTAATGAATTGGCCTTCTTCCGATTGGATATATAAAGAGCCATACGGCGCTATTCTCATTATCGCCCCATGGAATTATCCATTTCAATTGGCAATTGCCCCTATGATCGGTGCCATTACTGCCGGGAATACCGTGGTCATAAAACCATCGGAGGCAACACCGCATACTGCTTCGATAATTGCCGAGATAATAGCATCTGTTTTTCCTCCGGAACATGTTTCCGTTATAGAAGGTGGCGTTGAAATATCACAAAAACTCCTGGCAGAAAAATGGGATTATATTTTCTTCACGGGTAGTACAAAAGTGGGGCGAATTGTTTACGAAAGTGCCGCAAAACATTTAACACCGGTAACTTTAGAGTTGGGTGGTAAAAATCCAACTATTGTTGATGCAACTGCTTCCATCACATTAGCTGCAAAAAGAATTGTTTGGGGCAAATTTTTGAACGCCGGACAAACTTGTATTGCCACAGATTATATCTTAGTACATTCCAGTGTTAAAGAAAAACTGATAAATGCCTTAAAGGAGAATCTCATTAAGTGTTATGGTGAAAATATGGAAGACTCACCCGACTTCTCCCGTACGGTAAACAAAGGGCATTATTCACGATTAATATCGATGTTGAAAGGTGAGGAGATTATTTTCGGAGGGGAAAGCAATGATAAGGACAATTACCTTTCACCTACTTTGGTCAATGAACCAAAGCTTGATAGCAAATTAATGCATGGTGAAATATTTGGGCCAATTCTTCCGATAATCGCTTATGAAGATGAAAATGATATTCGCAGGCATATTATGAACTATGGTAAACCATTGGCAACCTATGTGTTTTCGAACAATAAAAAATTCCAACAAAAAATAATAAATACCTATAGTTTTGGAGGAGGTGCAATCAACGATACTGTCATACAGATAACCAATAAAAAATTACCTTTTGGTGGTGTCGGTACTAGTGGAATTGGCGCCTATCATGGTAAAACATCTTTCGATATCTTTTCACATCAAAAAGCTATTATAAAAAAGGCGAATTGGATGGATGCTCCACTTCGCTATCCACCATATAATTTACCAATGAAGCTAGTAAAGAAGGTAAAACATCTATTTTAGCGGAATGGAAAAAACAGTTTCTGAAGCAATTGAATATAGACGTTCGGTTCGTTTATTCAAGGCTGACATCGAATTGGATGATGAAAAAGTACGGCAGTGTATAAAGAACGCCTCCCTTGCCCCTACGAGCAGTAATTTACAATTATGGGAATTTTATCATGTGACGGATAAAAC
>JBATIW010000597.1:0-4602 GCA_049668005.1 Maribacter sp. | reverse complement strand
AATAAAAAAGGTTAAGCGCAAGGGACATTCGGTAGCTATAGATAGGGTAGTGCTAAGTCAAACCGAATTTTATGATACCGAATTTGAAGAGCGAATAAAAATGCTATATACCCAAATACACCAACTCAATATTTTGGAAAAAGGTATAATGTTGCTACTGTTAGAGGGCAAGAAGTATGATGAAATAGCGGAAATAACAGGAATGACTTCCAGTAATATTGGAACGCGCATTTCGCGTATCAAGGAAAAACTAAAATCACAAATGGTTAAATAATCAGCAAATGGAAATTGAAGAATTACAAGCCACATGGACTCAAATGAGCGAAGAGCTTGAAAAACAAAAAAAATTAACGAAAGAAATCATATTGAAAATGACACATCAGGACTATAAAAATAGGTTGAACAAAATTGCAATACCAGAAAAAATAAGTGCTGTTTTTACATACGTTGTCGCAGCCATTTTACTTTTTAGATTTTATGAATTGGACACATTGCCGCTGCAGATATGTGGGGTCATTACCTTGTGTATACTTATTGTGTTACCCTATTTTTCGCTTAAATATTTAAACGCTATGCGAAATTTGGATGTTTCGGTATTAAACTATAAAGAAAGTATAGTGGCATATGAAAAAAGCAAACAGCGATATCAGCGGTTTATGAAATTTACGGTCTATGCAGGTTTTTTTCTTATGCTGATAATTATCCCGGTAACATCTAAAATATTTAATGGAGATGATATTTTTTCTGAATCCCAAGGGTATTTCTGGTTCTGGTTTCTACCGCTGGGAATGGTTTTTTACTACTTGTTCACACGTAAGATAATAGCTTGTTATAATAGTAATATTAAAAAAGCAGGGATACTATTAGAGGATTTAGAGTAACCATTTATATAAATCGCAATTGTTTTTGAATATAATCCAATATAAGCATCCAATTCATTTTAAGGACCAGGGCAGCTGTGGGTACATTATCATCTTCAATTGCTGAAATTATCCCATCATGTTGGTTATCTGATTTTGCATAGATGGAATCATCTGACATAAAAGCCCTTTCATAAAAAATGATTCGGGTTTTAAGATGAGTCAATATTTGTTGGGCTAGTGCATTTTTGTAATGTTGGGTAAGAATCTTATGGAATTCGAGCTTGGCATGAATACGTGATAAGGTATCCTTCGCATTTTTGAATTTAATCTGGGTTTCTTTTAGAGCCGCTATGGAAGCCTCATCAAAGACAGAGTTCTCGAGTGCCATGACCTCTAAATCGGCCACAAGCTCATATAAATCTTTTGCCTCTAAATAATTTAATTCAGCAATAATAAATCCCCTATTGGGTATAGCCTTAATGAGTTTGGATTGCTGCAATTGTGTAAGTGCCTCACGAATAGGGGTTACACTTACATCCAATTTCCGGGCCAAGGCTGCAAGATTTATGGTTCTTCCAGGTTCCAAAAGACCATTTGTCATTTGATCTAACAAATGTTCTCGTACTTCATCTCGTAAAATTATCTTGGAAATCATACCACTAATATAATATATCGTATACGATTTAACGAATAATACGTACCATTGGTATATACTCCTAATGATATTTTTATAATCTCTACGAATATGGCAAAAAATTGGATTTATTGTCATTAATCGATCATTGAAATTTATTAAATATGGGTATCTTCGTTATGATTATGAGCAATACTTATTTAACCTTGGCTGTAGTCCTATTTTTTCTACAGGGAATCGCCCAAAAAAAGAATGAATCTTTTCGGTTGAATATTCGCAAAACAACTGCTCCCATTGTCATAGATGGGGTAGGAGATGAGCTCGCCTGGAAAAATACCGATATTGCCAAGGACTTTTTTATGGTATTGCCCATGGATAATGGCAAGGCCACTGAAAAATCTGAAATCAGAATGGCTTATGATGATAAGAATATATACCTATTGGCGACTTTTTTCAATAGCCAATCCGGTCAAAACATTGTGGAATCCTTGAGAAGGGACTTTTCGTTTGGCAAGAATGATAATTTTCTACTCTTTTTAGACCCCTTCAATAACCAAACCACTGGTTTCACTTTTGGTTCAAATGCTGCAGGTGCACAATGGGATGGAACCATGTTCAACGGCAGTAATGTTGATTTGAACTGGGATACCAAATGGGTGTCAAAAGTGCTGCGTGATGATGAAAAATGGGTTTTTGAAATGCAAGTTCCCTTTAAGTCTATCAGATATGAGGATGACGTAAAAGAATGGGGAATAAATTTTAGCCGTTTAGACCTTAGGGCAAGTGAGAAATCTAGTTGGACACCTATACCTAGGCAATTTCCAACTTCTTCATTGGCATATTCAGGGGTCTTGGTCTGGGATGAGGCACCACCTAAAGCAGGAACAAACATTTCTATAATTCCGTATGCTTTAATGAGTGTTGACGATATTTTGGAAGGTGACACTACTTTTGATAAAAAGGTTGGTGGGGATGTAAAGGTAAGTCTAACTTCATCCTTAAACCTTGATTTAACGGTCAACCCCGATTTTTCACAAGTCGAAGTAGACCGCCAAATAACTAATTTGGAACGATTTGAACTTTTTTTTCCAGAGAGAAGACAATTTTTCTTAGAGAATGGGGATTTGTTCGCCAGTTTCGGTTATTCGACCATACGACCTTTCTTTTCACGTAGAATAGGGTTGGGAGTCCCTATAAGAGCGGGTGCTAGGGTTAGCGGTAACTTAAATGATAAATGGAGGCTGGGTCTTATGGACATGCAAACAGCGGCAGTAGATGAAACCGGACTGCCAAGTCAGAACTTTGGTGTATTATCATTACAGCGTAAAGTCTTCAGTAGATCTAGTATTGGCCTGATGATCGTGAATAAGGAATCATTCAATTACCCTGTAGAGAATGATTCGATTACGGACTTGTATCCAAAGTTCAATAGAAATATAGGTGTAGAGTACAACTTGGCATCATCCAACAATTTGTGGAATGGCAAGGCATTTTTATTAAAGTCGTTCTCCCCGAATAAAATAGGCAATGGTATAACACAAGCTGCCCATTTAGAATATAAAAGTAGAAAATGGAAATGGCGTATTCAGGAGGAATCCGTTGAGGACAGTTATACTGCCGAAGTGGGCTTTGTGCCTAGAAATGGGTACGTGAAAATCCAATCTTATGTAGGACATCTTTTTTTCCCCAAGGCAGGTACTATTTTGAGCCATGGCCCCACCTTGAATACTGGTTATTTTTTCAATGAAAATTTTGAAAGGACTGACAACACCAGTTATATGGTTTATTCCTTCGCTTTTCGAAACCGAAGCAATTTGGATTTTTTCATTTCTGATGATTTTGTAGAATTATTGTCACCATTTGATCCAACAAGGTTGGGAAAGGAGGAGTTGGCAGCAGGTACAAAACACCAATGGAACGCCTATGGATGGATGTACGAATCAAAACCGCAAAGCCTTTTTACATATACCTTCGACGCTCGATTTGGCGGCTATTACGAAGATGGTAACCGAACAAGTCTTACGACTGAACTAGGTTATCGGTTTCAGCCATATGTAAGCCTAAGTACAAATTTGAACTACAACCGCATTGAATTGCCTGCTCCTTGGAACACAAATCAATTTTGGCTTATAGGTTCAGAAGTAGATGTTACATTCACGAACAAACTGTTTTTTGCCACACTTTTTCAGTATAATGAACAATCTAAAAATTTTAATTTGAATTCGAGGTTCCAATGGCGCTATAAACCAGCCTCTGATTTGTTCATTGTCTACACGAATAACCATTTATTAACGCCTTTTTCTGGAAGAACATGGTCACTCACCTTGAAATTAAATTATTGGTTTAACCCATAGAAGCACAGTTTATGTTTTTTCCACCATTATTTTAGCAGTGCATTCCTATTTTTTAATAGCATTTTAGTATTTTTAAAGGATTCTTGAATCATTCCAAAATTTAAATACTACTACATGTATTTCAACCAAAAAGGGAGCTTACTGTTTTTATTATCAATCTGTTTCATTCTTAATTCAGTTTCTTCGGTCAATGCTCAAGAAGATATTCTTAAAGCATTGAATGAAAGTGCCATTGTTGACCAAAAGGTTATGATGCCAATGCGTGATGGTATTCGATTAGCTACCGATATCTATAGACCAAAAACAACAGAAAAAGTTCCGATTATTTTCTCTAGAACGCCTTATAATTTTAATTCCTGGGGAGATGGAGAACAGCGCACAAGAACGGCACAAAGAGCCTATGAGGCTGTGAAAAGGGGGTATGCATATGTTGTCCAAAATGAGCGTGGACGGTATTTTTCCGAGGGTGAATGGGATATTCTTGGCACGCCCTTAACTGATGGTTATGACGCTTTTAGTTGGATGAAGGATCAAGATTGGTCCAATGGTAAAATAGGAACATTGGGATGTTCTTCAACAGCAGAATGGCAAATGGCAGTAGCGGCACTCGACCATCCATCACATGCAGCAATGGTTCCTCAAAGTTATGGTGCAGGAGTTGGTAGGGTTGGTGAATTTTTTGAGCAGGGGAATTGGTATCGCGGTGGTGTAGAACAGTTGTTGTTCTTTTCCTGGTTGTATGGTGTTGAGC
>JBATIW010000596.1:0-13649 GCA_049668005.1 Maribacter sp. | reverse complement strand
CTATTATCCTCAATACTCTCCTCTGTACTATTTTGCAAAGTCTCCATTCTTCTTTTAATCAGGTAACATCTTAGGGTCAGTATAGTCTCACTTACCAATTGAGACACTCCTATTTTTTTGTCCTTTGGATAAATATCCTTGCTCTCCCAATTATGGAGCATATACTTTTCCTCCTCCATAAGGATTGAGGATATCTCAGCTACCATTTCCTGGTCCTGATTAGCAATGAAAGTGTTGATTGTGAAATTTTCCTTATGATTTAATTCTTCAATCAACTTGTAATAAATATTCTTGAAATGTGGATTCGTAAGTTCAATTTCATCATCTTGAAGATCCAAATAAATTTTTTCGTAAACCTTGGATTCCAAGGATTCCGGTTCCAAAATTAAATCGCCATCTTCATTCTCTTTCAAAACCAGATCTTCAAACTGCTCCAGTTCGTTCCCGTAAAGTAATAACAGTTCAATAATCTTTCGCTCCAGCTCATATTGTACATCGACCTTTTCAGGTAAGGGTTCATTTTTTACAACTTCAAATGCCTTTTGCTCCTGTTTTACCTTTTTAGATGCATCAGCAATATCCTTTTTCCCGATTTGGGCCAAGGTATTGAACAAAACAGCCTCAGAAATATTCATGATCTGGGCACATTCCTGGATATAGATTTCCTTTTTTATTCGGTCTGGAATCCTTGAGATACTATGTACTATATCCCGAACCGTATCTGCCCTTTTTATAGGGTCGTTTGCAGCTTCTTCAACCAACAACGAAGCTTTGAATTGAATAAAATCCTTTGAGTTTTGCTGTAAATATTGGTTAATTTCCTCAAGCTCATTGTTTTTGGCAAAGCTATCAGGGTCTTCCCCTTCTGGAAAAGTACAAACCTTAACGTTCATTCCCTGCTCCAAAATTAAATCGATACCACGAAGCGAGGCACGCAGACCGGCGGCATCACCATCAAATAACACTGTGATGTTTTTGGTCAACCTATTGATCAAACGAATTTGTTCTGTTGTCAATGCCGTACCACTGGAGGCGACCACATTGCGGATACCCCTTTGGTACATTTGAATAACATCGGTGTATCCTTCCACCAAATAACAATTATCCTCTTTGGCAATAGCTTGTTTTGCTAAATAAATACCATAAAGCACCTTGCTCTTATGATAAATATCGCTTTCGGGGGAGTTTAAATATTTTGCGGCCTTTTTATCATTGGACAAAATACGGCCTCCGAAACCCAAAACACGTCCACTCATTGAATGGATCGGGAACATTACCCTGCCTTTGAACCGATCGAACTTTTTGGGGTTGTTGGGATTATTGACATCTTCTTTTACAATGGTGAGCCCCGTTTTGCCAAGATAATTCAGTTTGTACCCTTTATCCAAAGCAGCATTTGTAAAACCATCCCATTGATCTAAACAATAGCCCAGGTTGAACTTCTTGATAGTCTCATCCGTAAATCCCCGCTCCTTGAAATAGGAAAACCCTATTGCCTTACCCAACTCGGATTCCCATAACATTTGGGAAAAATGGCTTTGGGCAAATTCAGAAACCAAATACATACTTTCTCGCTCGTCAGCTTCTTGCTTTTGCTCATCAGTACGCTCGGTCTCCTCGACCTCGATATTGTACTTTTTGGCCAGATACTTTATAGCCTCCGGATAGGTAAAATGCTCATGTTCCATGAGAAAAGCAACTACATTACCCCCTTTTCCACTACTAAAATCCTTCCAAATCTGTTTTACGGGGGATACCATAAAACTTGGGGTTCGCTCATCTGAAAACGGACTTAAACCCTTAAAATTAGATCCAGATTTTTTCAATTGAACAAAATCACCGATAACCTCCTCTAAACGGGCGGTTTCATACACTTGATCTATGGTCGATTTTGAAATCAAAATTTAATTGTTAGGATTGCTAAAAATAGCAAAAATAGGAGTGCGTTAGCAAAGAAAAATGGCAGTTCTGACTATTTCGTTTTAATCATCAAAATAAGTAGATTTATCTTCCAAAATCATTACAATATGATTCTATTTTTAGGAACACGTCCAGGCAAGGAAGAAATGAGAAAATTACAAGGCGCGAGTTGTACTTTCTGTAATCAAACAGATACATTGACAGCATTCATACAATCAAATTACTTTCATTTGTTTTGGATCAAACTTTTTAAAATTTCGAAGCATGAGATGATTGAATGCTCCCATTGTAAGAAAGTGTTCCACAAAGAGGAATTTACTGAAGAAATGGTAGATGCCTTAAATAATTAAGATTTTCAATCGCTATTCGATGGAATCCTGCCCCTGTCTACCGACAGGCAGGTTTGCAGGAATGACAAAATCAGTAAACCCTGGAGGCAAAAACCCCAAGGGTTTACTTTTGTTTAAAGGTCGAACCGAAGGCCAAGCGAGATGTTGTGCTGTTCTATCGCAGCATCCTTGAAAATTGGATTGAGGTCGTATTTGGCATATAACAGTACGCCATCAAAACCTATATAGGCACTAAGACCGTACACCAAATCATTGGTATTGTATCCTCTTTTAAGTTTGTCCACAACCTTTTCACCGTTGCGGTCATATTTCAATTTTTGACGGGTCCCCATATTGAATCCACCATACGCCCCTATTCCCAATCGGAATTGATTGGTTAACGAGTATCGCATGGTCTTATCGGTTTTATGCAATTTAGACGGCCCAAATTCCAAATGAACAGGAAAAACCAGATTATCCATTCTCAATTTTGATTTCTTTAAGTCGTATTCAAATTCCTGCAATTCAACTTGTTCATTTTCGACTACAAAGTATTGGTTGTCTTTAGGTTTTAGGCCATTGAATTGAAAAGAAAAACCATAGTTCAATCGCATAAAGTTAGTATTCTCAAAAACCCTTGTCCTCCATGACCAACCCATTTCAAAAAACCTGCTTCCCCCAATCTTATAAGGCGAATCATTTATCGATTGGCCATCAATCAGGGCATTATTGAAACCAATGGCCATTACAAAATCAGAATACGTTCTTCTGTCATATTTCAATTCCCTATTCATTCTTCTTCTTTTTTCCCATAGTAGTGATGAACCGTCTGCCCTTTTAAGATCTATATTGATTTCCAAAGCCGAAACCCCTGTACTATCCATAGCTTCGACATTCATAACCTCTCCGCTATTACGCTCTAGAAGTAGAATTTCATTATCGATAATAGCGATTCGGTTCTCAATATTCAAGGCCCTTTTTTTGGCTGCGGACTCCTTTAGTACATTTGCCTCTTCATAGCTTATTTGGTTTTTCCCGTACCGCTTGTTTATTTCCTCAACCTCAATTTTAAGGGCTTCCTTCTCCTGTTCACTAATTCGTTCTTTTCGCTTTTTCAACTGTTTAACCTCTTGTTTATAGTCTTTGTTTTCCTGGGCGGATACATTTTGAACCGCAAATGAAACGATGAACACTACTAGATAAATGGTAATAACTCTCATACTAATTTGTTTAGGACCTTCCCCATCCTTCCCCTCCCGATCAGAGAGGAGGATAAAAGAAGATTGATGATTGATTGATGAATATTAATTGTTACGATCTGCGACGGCAGTTCTTACTTTTAGGAAACCTGTTTTTAAAGATTCGAAAATCTGTTCTCTAAACGATTGATCTAATTCCCCTTCGACTTCATTCAATAAAGCCATAGCATCTACTTCACCCTCTTGGTTGAAGATCTTATCTGTTAAAACTTCCTGTTGTGCCTTTCGCAGCAAGGAATCTACCTCAACACTTGATATTGGAAGATTGCTATTTTCCAAGGAATTAACCTGCGCAACTATTTCGGCTATTTTGGCATTGATCAGATGTTCTGCTTTATTGAGTACGGTATCAACTTTAATGATTTTGTCACTGAAATTGTCAGTCGAGGCGATTTGAGAATTGAAATCTGAATCTGATTCAACCTGGACCGAAGGTTTTTTGGAAACTATGATACTTGGTTTATCCGAAATGGCAATCTTTTCCTCTACTGCATTTTGTTTTTTCACAACAGCTTCAGTTTTCGGAATGAAAACCGGTTCGTTGGGCGTTTCGACAATTTGAATCCCTGATTCATTAGATTCATCCGATGTATTGAAATAAAGGGATGAGATGATTAAAATTCCAATAAAAGCAGCTGCAACGCTATACCAAAAAAATCTTTTTGACGTAGCGGGTTCAGTTTTCTGTAACTGACCGGAAATCTTCTCCCAAGCATTGTCAGAAGGCTTTATATTCCTTTTGTCCAATTGGTTCTTAATGTGCTTTTCAAATTTATCGGGTTCCATAACCTATGATATTTTGTTTTTTTAATTTCTCCTGTAACATCTTACGGGCTTTGAATAACTGTGATTTGGATGTGCTTTCTGAGATCTTCAATAATTCTGCTATTTCAGAATGTTTATGCCCTTCGACTACGTATAAAATAAAAACCATTTTATATCCTTCAGGCAAGGCATCGATCAGTATTTGTATATGCTCAACATCCATTTCGGAAGAAATGGTATTCGTTTCGCCCTCATTTCGTGCATATATCTCATCATCATAGACTACAAACTGTTGTTTTCTGACATAGGAGATACTTTCACGAATCATAATTCTTCGAATCCACCCTTCAAAACTTCCCTTGAATTTAAATGAATCCAAGTTTTTGAAAACCTTTAGAAAACCACCGATCATTACATCTTCGGCAAACTGCAAATCCCTTACATACTGCCTACATATCCCTAACATTTTAGGGGCATGCTTATCATAAATTCGCCGCTGTGCCTCGTAATTCCCCACAGCTGCCTTTTTTATGAGTTGCTTCTCGTTGTTGTAGATTGGAATGATTTTCAAAATGTTTTAATTGGCTTCTATAAAGATAGACGCATTTAGAGCGAAGATAGTTGCCTGGAAAAATAAAAATATACAGATATATATACAATACACTGTTATACAGCTAGTTGCTATTTATTTTTTTCTATCAACCACATAATTCACCATGAGCTCAAGGGAATCCCTATAGGAAGATGGGGGGTAGGTAGCCAACAAATCCAATGCCTGTTTTTTAAATTCATGCATTTTAGATTCAGCATATGAGAGGCCACCTTGTTCTTTCACGAAGTTAATTACCTCTTTGACTCTTTTTTTATCCCGATTATGATTTTTTACGGAGTTGATCAACCATTTCTTTTCTGACTTTGAGCATGTATTGAGCACATGAATCAGTGGCAAGGTCATCTTCTGCTCTTTGATGTCTATACCCGTAGGCTTGCCTATTTTTTGTTCTCCGTAGTCAAATAAGTCATCTTTGATCTGAAAAGCCATGCCACAGTACTCACCAAATTTTCGAAAAATCTCTACTTCTTCAGATTCAGGTTTTACCGAACATGCACCCATGCTGCAACAGGCAGCGATCAAGGTCGCGGTTTTTTGACGAATAATGTTATAATATACTTCCTCGGTAATATCAAGCCTTCTCGCCTTCTCTATTTGCAAAAGTTCCCCTTCGCTCATTTCCCGTACTGCAACTGAGATAATTCTGAGTAAATCAAAATCGCCATTATCAATTGAAAGTAGCAGTCCTTTGGATAAAAGAAAATCACCTACTAAGACAGCAATTTTATTTTTCCACAGGGCATTTATAGAGAAAAAACCACGGCGTTTGTCACTTTCGTCTACCACATCATCATGTACCAAAGTAGCTGTATGTATCAATTCTATTACAGAAGCTCCACGATAAGTACGTTCGTTGACTTCGCCATTATTTAACAATTTAGCTGTCAAAAAAACGAACATGGGTCGCATTTGCTTCCCTTTTCGGTTTACAATATAATAGGTAATACGATTGAGTAGGGCTACATTGGAAGACATGGATTCCCGGAACTTAATTTCAAAAAGCTCCATTTCCTTATTAACAGGATCCTTTATTTGAGATACTATTTTCAAGTAATTTGGTTTATTGTCTTACCAGGTTTGGTTGATAAATTTAGGGAAAATATTATGGTATTATCTTAAATCCAAAGTGTGAATTGACGAATGCTATGACTTATTCGCTAATTGACCACAAGCAGCATCAATATCCTTTCCTCTAGAACGACGCACAGTAACAGTGATTCCTCTTTGTTCAAGCGTTTCAACATACATGGCTATTGCTTTGTCATTAGCTTGCTGAAACTCACCGTCATCTATTGGATTATATTCAATAAGATTAACTTTTGATGGGGCAAAACGACAGAACTCCACGAGAGCATCGGCATCATTTTGAGTATCGTTTATTCCTTTCCATACAATGTATTCATACGTAATTCTACTTTTGGTCTTGCCATACCAATATTGTAAGGCCTCCCTTAATTCCGCTAAAGTGAAAGTGGCGTTAAAAGGCATAATCGATGTTCGAATATCATCAATAGCAGAATGTAAAGACACCGCTAATTTGAATTTAACCGCTTCATCGGCCATTTTTCGAATCATCTTAGGAACACCGGAAGTAGACACGGTAATTCTTTTGGGGGACATTCCCAATCCGTCTGGAGAGGTAATTTTATCTATGGCCTTCAATACATTGTTATAGTTCATCAAAGGCTCACCCATACCCATAAAAACGATATTGCTCAATGGTCTATTAAAATACAATCGACTTTCATTATCAATCGCAACTACCTGATCATATATCTCATCCGGATTAAGATTGCGCATACGCTTTAATCTGGCAGTAGCGCAGAACTTACAATCCAAACTACATCCAACCTGACTAGACACGCAGGCTGTTGTTCTGGTTTTAGTAGGAATAAGCACCGACTCTACTACTAAATCATCATGTAAACGAACGGCATTCTTTATTGTTCCATCTTTACTGCGTTGCATTTGATCAACCTTTATATGATTGATCACAAAATTGGAAGTCAAAAGATCACGGGTTTCTTTTGAAATATTGGTCATTATATCAAAAGAATGGGCAGATTTCTGCCAGAGCCATTCATAGACTTGGTTGCCCCGGAAAGCCTTGTCGCCATTATTGAGGAAAAATACTCTCAATTGCTCCAAGGTCAATGCTCTAATATCTTTTTTAACTGTTTTATCCTCCATTGAACTTAGCTAACAAATCAAAAAATCCCACTTTCAACAATTATCGATAAAGCGGGATTTTGAATTCTTTTATTTGAAAACCCGCTCACACGGGCATACCAAATACTAAATGATCAACATGGCATCACCATAAGAATAAAACTTATAGCCTTCCATAATAGCTTCTTTATAGCACTTTTTCATTAAGTCATGACCAACAAAAGCAGATACCATCATCAATAAGGTAGATTTTGGTAGGTGAAAATTGGTCACCATACAATTGGCAATACTGAATTCATAAGGGGGAAATATGAATTTGTTCGTCCACCCGTCAAAAGTGTTCAGTGTATGTTTAGAAGAAACAGCACTTTCCAATCCTCGCATGGCTGTAGTACCAACTGCACATATCTTGCGCTTATTTCTTTTTGCGGCATTCACGATTTCAGTGGCCTTCTCATCAATAATCAATTCCTCACTATCCATTTTATGTTTGGACAAATCCTCGACCTCAACCGGATTGAAGGTGCCCAAACCAACGTGTAGCGTTACTTCAGCAAAATCAATACCTTTTATTTCCAAACGCTTCAACAAATGTTTTGAAAAATGAAGCCCAGCTGTCGGTGCTGCCACAGCGCCTTCATGTTTGGCATAAATGGTTTGATAACGGTTCTCATCTTCTGGCTCAACATCCCTTTTAATATATTTTGGCAATGGTGTTTCTCCTAATTCTCGAAGCTTTCTTCTAAAATCGGTATAAGAGCCATCATATAAAAAACGTAATGTTCTACCCCTAGAAGTGGTATTGTCAATTACTTCTGCTACCAGACTTTCATCCTCCCCAAAATAAAGCTTATTACCGATACGAATTTTACGCGCAGGATCAACAAGCACATCCCAAAGACGTTGCTCCTCATTTAGTTCGCGAAGTAAGAACACTTCGATACGTGCACCCGTTTTTTCTTTATTACCATATAACCTGGCAGGGA
This sequence comes from Maribacter sp., assembly GCA_049668005.1. Classification (GTDB taxonomy): domain Bacteria; phylum Bacteroidota; class Bacteroidia; order Flavobacteriales; family Flavobacteriaceae; genus Maribacter_A. Next base: position 5,608 of record JBATIW010000596.1, on the reverse strand, counting down.
AAACCTTGGTATTGTTCAACACCATAACATCACCTTCATCAAAATAATTGATTAGGTCTTTGAACATTTTATGTTCAATTTTTCCTGTTTCCCGATGGATGACCATCAATTTGGATTCGTCCCTATGTTCAGAAGGATACTCGGCCAATAAATCATTTGGAAGTTCAAAATGGAAGTGTGATAATTTCATATGGTAGTAATTATTGTATTTTTTATTGGCATTTTTTGCGGCTGCAAATATACGACCTCGACCTAGGGGATGTCAAGTAAATCGATGATTAATATTAATTATAATTCTTGAAGGTGAAATCCCAGTGCATTAAGGTCTCTCCAAAAATCGGGGTATGATTTAGAAACCACCTCTGCATCATTGATAATTAGGGTCGTTTTTATGGCCAAAGGACCAAAAGCCATCGCCATTCTATGGTCATTATAAGTATCAATGGCAACTTCTGGACTAATTTGGGATGTAGGCTCCATACGTAATGTCTTATCGGTGATAGTAACCTTTGCCCCAAACTTCGAAAGTTCATTATACATGGCCTCTAGTCTGTCTGTTTCCTTGATTTTAAGCGTGTGTAGGCCGGTGAGCTCACAGCCCAATCCCAAACCTAGACAAGTAACTGCAATGGTTTGTGCAATATCCGGGGCATTCGCCAAATCGCATTCAATAGAAGTAGACTGGCAATGCTTCACTTTTTTCAATACGATTTCGTTCTTAAAGAAACTGGTCTCTACTCCAAATTCCTTATAGATTACGGCAAGGATACTATCCCCTTGCAAACTATTACTTTTATAAGCGCTCAATTTTAATTCGGAACCAACATCACTTAGCGCCGCAATACTATAGAAGTACGATGCAGAACTCCAATCAGATTCGACCACGAGTTCTATCGTCCCAATATTTTCTTTAGGCGCAACTTTAATACGATTTCCTTCAAATGAAGTTTCAATCCCAATTTGGTTCAATAATCCCAAAGTCATTTTGATGTAAGGTACCGATGTGATCTTACCCACTAGATTAAGCTCCAAACCGTTTTCGAGGCTAGGGGCAATCAACAATAAGGATGAGATGTATTGGCTGCTAATATCAGCGGGCAGGCTAACCTTGTTCTTTTGTAATTTTTTCCCTCTTATTTGTATTGGCGGATATCCCTCACTATTGATGTATTCAATATCCGCACCTAAATTTCTTAAAGCCTCCACCAATACTTTAACTGGTCTTTCAGTCATTCTTTGGGAGCCGGTCAGCACCACATTCTTCCCTTCCTGCGAAGCATAATAACCGGTTAAGAAACGCATCGCGGTTCCCGCATGATGAATATCGACCTCCCCATTGGAAATCGAAAGTCCATTTTGCATCACCTTGGCATCGTCGGAATTTGAAAGATTGCTAATGGAAATATTGGGGTACAAAGCCTGTAATAGTAAGGAGCGGTTAGACTCACTTTTTGAGCCCGTTATTTGTATGTGGGATTTTATTGAATTATTGGATGGGCCAGAAAGGTGTAAATTCAAATTTGATAGGTTTAAAAACAAAGTCCAAATATAACACTATTTGAGTTTTTCATTGTTTTGATGCCTATCATGATCCCTTTTGGCTTTTAGGGCCAATTTCTTATTGAATGCCTCTTCAAGGTTAATGTCGGTTTGGTTTGCCAAACAGAGAACAACAAAGAGAACGTCAGCAAGTTCTTCACCTAAATCTTTTTCCTTGTCTGACTCTTTTTCACTCTGCTCACCATATCTACGGGCTATGATACGGGCCACTTCGCCCACCTCCTCAGTAAGTTGTGCCATATTGGTCAGTTCATTGAAATAACGAACCCCATGTTCCTTAATCCAATTATCTACCTCCTGTTGTGCTTTCTGTATTCCCATTATTCCTTATTTTTTGTGTCGATGGTAATCGTAACGGGGCCATCATTCAATATTTCGACCTTCATATCGGCTCCAAATATCCCTGTGCCTACTTTTTTCCCAAGGTCAACCCCAAGGCATTCAACAAAATTTTCGTAGACAGGTATTGCAATTTCAGGCTTTGCTGCTTTTAAATAGGATGGCCTATTCCCCTTCTTTGTTGAAGCATGTAATGTAAACTGGCTTACCACAATGGCATCGCCATCAATCTCAATCAATGACCTGTTCATAACGCCCTCTTCATCATTAAAAATACGAAGATTCGAAATCTTACGGGAAAGCCATTCAATATCCTCACTGGTATCCTCATTTTCAATTCCCAGCAAAATAAGCATGCCAAGCCCAATAGCTGAGATAATTTCACCTTCTACGGTAACACTTGCTTTGGATACTCTTTGAACAACGGCTCTCATAGTTGTATTCCCTTGTCAGAAACAGGGTCTTAAATTTTATTTCTTATTTTCAAAATTATCCATTCTGTACGTATCATCTTCGCCAGTGACCATCTGCACATAACTTTTATATCGGCTCCAAGCAACTTCATCGTTCTCCAAGGCTTCTTTTACAGCACATTTGGGCTCATCCAAATGCAAACAATTATTGAATTTACAGTCACTTTTAAGTTTAAAAAACTCAGGGAAATAATCGCCAATCTCATCTTTTTCCATGTCATAAATACCGAAGCCCCTAATACCAGGAGTATCAATAATCCGAGCATCAAATCTAAGGTCAAACATTTCGGCAAAGGTAGTGGTATGCTGGCCTTGCAAATGTTGCTCTGATATTTCAGTGGTCTTTATATTCAAGGAAGGCTCCAGGGCGTTGATCAAGGTTGATTTCCCCACTCCGGAATTACCTGAAAACATGCTCGTTTTGCCCATCATCATTTCTTTTACCTTATCCACATTTTTTCCAGATTTGGCTGATATGCCAATGCAGGTATATCCTATTTTGCGATATAAGGCTGCCAAGTATTTAACTTCCAGGAGTTCCTCTTCATTATAAGCATCAATCTTATTGAACAATAGTACCGCCGGAATATCGTAGGCTACAGCAGTTGCCAAAAAGCGATCAATGAAAACGGTATAGGTCTTTGGGTTTTTAAGTGTTACCAGCAAGAATACCTGATCTAGGTTAGCTGCGATGATATGGGTCTGTTTTGAAAGTTTTACTGACTTTCGTATGATATAATTTTTTCTATCTTCAATACCAGTGACAATACCAATGGTCTCATCCCCTATTTTCTCAATATCAAAATCAACTATGTCCCCAACAGCAAGGGGATTGGTGCTTTTTATACCTTTTATTCTAAATTTGCCCTTAATACGGCAATTATAAAAATCCCCATTGGTAGCTTTTACGGTAAACCAGCTTCCTGTTGATTTATATACTATACCTTTCATTCAGACGCGTTAATTATTAATAGTGGGGAAACTAACAAAATAACACTATTTCTAGATAACATTTTATTTATCTTTACGTTTTTAATAGCTAAATATAAAACCAAAATCATGAAAAAAATCATTCTGTTTGCATGCCTTATAGGCCTAATGTCTTTTGAACTAAGTGCTCAAGAGTTTAAAGTTATTACTAGTGTGGAATCTATTGTGCCCAATGGTTTGGGAAGATCCAGAATAATCAGTGCGCTTGAGGATAAGGACTATAAAGAATTCTCAAGTATACAAACCGACGAGGATAATACCCGAAACAAATCGAAAAGACAAGAAATTCGTGTAAAGAATTTTGAGGAAACCAAATTGCTGAACTTCTATAACATTGGAGGTATTCGTTTTCAGAATATCGCTGCGAATGATGCAATTATCACATCAAAAATAAATACCATGATTGCCGAAGGTTGGGAATTGGCTTTTGTAACAAGTGGGGTCGAAAGTGAAGGAGGTAAAGGAGATGGTCAGGGAATTTTTATAACCCGTTATATTTTTAAAAGATAAAAATAAAAAAACCCGGCCATTGCCGGGTTTTTTGTATTTAGTCTTTTATATAAACCCTGCCGCCGGCAAGGGTTTTTTTGTTAACATTTTTAGGATTGCCATAAACGTAAACATCGCCACCTGCTTTTACATTAATGTCAACTTTGTCCGAAGCAAAGATCTCGGCCTCACCTGCAGCGGTAATTTTTATATCGGTATAGGCTGTTTTTAATTCCCGCCCTTCAAATATTCCTCCAGTATTCAATACGACCCACTGGTTTTCGGCTAAACCGGAAGCTTCCACGATTCCACCGGTTACTGAACGAACTTCCAAATCAACGACATCCAAACCTACCTTTATTTGTGCGCCCTCTTGTGAACGTATCTCTAGATGGTCTTGCTTTATCAATTCATTGGATACGATTTTGGCTCCCTCATTACCGTCAATAATATCCAAATGTTTGTAGAAAACCTCAATGAAGGTATCTTCCCCTCTAAACTTTTTATCCAATTGCATTCTTAACTTCAAAGTTCCATCGGTATTTACCACTTTAATGTCGTAAACATTCTCGCCCTTTATGGTAATCCTATTTTCATCTGATTTAATGAGATTTACCTCAATTAAATCGAAGACTTTAATTTTATTGAAGTCACCCACTTCTTTGTCTATCATTCTTTGAGCCGAGACAGTCAATGAACTTATCACCGCGAAAAGTAAAAGTATTTTTTTCATCATTGTTCTTTTAGATTTCTTTAAAGATTAAAGTTAAGTATGATTGTTACAGTTTTAAAAAAAAATCCCGATTATAAGTCGGGATTTTTTTCATGATTGCATTATCTTCTCTTGATGGTTAATGGATTCTTGGTGAATGGCCTTGAACATTTTAAGTACAAACTCCTCGCTTAATCCTTTGGATTCCCCTTCAAGTATCATAGCGCCGAGAATCTGATTCCAACGATTGCTCTGCAGAACAGCAACATTCTTTTGCTTTTTAAGCTTCCCTATACCATCCGATACCTTCATGCGCTTGCCGAGGGTTTCTATCAATTGATTGTCGATTATATCAATCTGGGCCCTTAGATTGCTTAACACTTTCTTGTATTCAGCCTCTTCGTCTGATTCTTTTCTTATGCGCAGATCATCCATAATCCGTACCAAGGTTTTAGGAGTTACTTGCTGGGCAGCATCGCTCCAAGCATTTTCAGGATCATGGTGTGTCTCTATCATGAGCCCATCAAAATTAAGATCTAAAGCAGTTTGTGAAACATCGAAAATCATATCCCTATTCCCAGTAATATGTGATGGGTCATTAATGATCGGTAAATCTGGAAACTTGGTTTGTAATTCAATTGCCAATTGCCATTCTGGAATATTTCTATACTTTGTTTTCTCATAGGTAGAGAAACCTCTATGGATTACTCCAAGTTTACCAATATCTGCAGTATGTAGCCTTTCAACAGCTCCCAACCATAAAGATAAATCTGGGTTTACCGGATTTTTGACCAATACGATCTTGTCAGTACCCTGCAAGGCATCGGCTATTTCCTGGACAATGAATGGACTAACCGTTGAACGCGCACCAATCCATAGTAAATCTATATCATGCTCTAAGGCCAATTCAACATGGGCTCTATTTGCAACCTCTGTGGCGGTCTTTAATCCGGTTTCTTGCTTTACCTTCTGTAACCATTTAAGGCCTAAAGCCCCAACCCCTTCAAAATTACCTGGTCGTGTTCGCGGTTTCCATATACCAGCC
>JBATIW010000595.1:0-2245 GCA_049668005.1 Maribacter sp. | reverse complement strand
CAGAGGCATGGTTCTTTTGCATTCGAAGCGTATAGCCATTACCGGCACCTATGGAAAGATCAAACTGCCTGGCACTCAGGCCAGCATATTTGATAAACTGCATTAAACGGTCAATCGTCTTAAGCATAAACGAGAATATATTCTATGAAATAATCATTTAATGCTGTAAAACTACAAATTAATATTGAGATGAAAAATAATGTTATTCCTAGTATATACGACAAATAATATATTATATTGAGAAATAAATCTACAATATAATTTTGAAATATAGAAAATAATCTATATATATGTATTTATAGAACGACAATAAAATGAAACAAATTTTCCCAAAAGAGATAATCGAAAATACGGTAGAGGTACTCCAATTTAATCATACGACTAGAAGTAAGACTATCTACACCATCATATTACTGACTATTATAGCCACGTTTGTGGCCCTTCCCTTTGTAACTGTTGAAGTCTATTCAAATGCCCGTGGTATTATAAAGCCAAATAAGGAAAGAGTTGGCTTAAATGTCATTAATTCGGGAAGAATAATATTCAGTGATGTAAAGAATAATAAAAAGGTAAAAAAACGCGATACCTTGTTAATTATAGATAATAACGGAATAGATGATCAATTGAATTTGTACAATTATCAATTGGAAGAAACAACCCAGTTTATTATAGACCTTAAACGGCTATTGAGTCCTTCAGTAATGACAACTCTTGAGTTGTCATCTTCCAAATACCAACGGGAACATCTACAATATTCCCAAAAATTGAGGGAGTTGAACATTAGATTTAACAAAGTAAAACGAGATTTTGATAGACATAGGATATTGCTTGATAAGCATGTAGTTTCAAAGTCTGAATTCGAGAACAAACAATTAGAAAATGATCTTGCCATTAGCGATATTCAACAATTTAGGAAACAACAGCAAAATACCTGGCAGGCCGATTTAACCCAATACAATAATACACGCAAGGAATTGAATAGTAATAAAGAACAATTGTTAAAGTCCAAGACCCAATTTGTTGTATACGCTCCACTGAGCGGTACATTGTTAAATATAAGACCACAAGAATTGGGAAGTTTCATATCTGCCGGATCTCAATTGGGGGAAATATCTCCGGATACCGATCTATTGGTTGAATGTTATGTAAATCCCTCTGATATCGGTCTTTTACGAAAGGACACCAAAATTAATTTTCAGGTTGATGCATATAATTATAACCAATGGGGAATGGCGACCGGTAAAATCATTGAGATTGGTAAGGACATAGAACTTTTGGATAACCAAGCAGTGTTTAAGGTCCGCTGTAAAATGAACCAGAAGTATTTGAAACTAAAAAATGGTTTTCAGGGGAATTTAAAGAAAGGAATGACCCTAAATGCAAATTTTGAGCTTACCGAACGCTCCTTATATGATTTACTTTATGATAATGTAGATGATTGGGTAAACCCAAGTAGAAATGAAATGGCAAATTTATAATCCTCTAAACCTTACATCAATGAAAACCATTAAAAATTTGGAACGTCTGCAACAAATACATTTACTGATTGAAAAAGAATGTACTGGATCCCCGGCCCAAATGGCTAGCCGTATGCACATCAGTGAGCGTTTGGTGTATAACTTAATAGAACAGCTAAAGGATTTTAATGCAAGAATTTGCTATGATCGCAGTAGAAAAACCTACTACTATAGCGATGATTTCCAATTAAAGGTTAGTATTTCCGTCTCAGTGATGAGCAACAATGAAATTACCCAAATTTTTGGAGGCAGTTATTTCATCAGGAATAAAGGACATATCAAGGTTGAGCGCAGTATTATAGGTGCTAAATTTTCTTAAAAATAGTTCACCGCAAGGTTTATGCAGTCTACACATTTACATTAGTAATGTCAAAATCATTCAGGTGCGCAATGGGAGATTTTGTAAAAATTGTTTAATTAAAATTTTAATAATGGAAAATTTGAAAGCATTAAATGTTCAAGAATTAAAAAACACGACTGGCGGATTGTTCGGAATTGATGATTTCTTAGTTGGGGTGGCAGTAGGTGCCGTTTTGGCTATAGTAAATGATTGGGATAATTTTGAAGCTGGTCTTACTGGAAAACTACCAATTGAATAAAACCTTAAAAACAAGTATTATGAAAAACGTATATTTAATAGAACTTAATCAGAAAGAATTAATGAATGTAAATGGGGGTGCTTCTTTCGCTTACAGAGTCGGACAATTAATTAGGGGGGTATTTGAGAC
>JBATIW010000594.1:0-2529 GCA_049668005.1 Maribacter sp. | reverse complement strand
GATTTAATGATTCGTATTGGTCGATTCTCTACAATTAGTACTAGCCGATTTCTACCTTCAAAGTTTACGCCAAATTGACCTCCATAATAATTTATGAGGGCAAAAGGTGGATACAGTTTGGCATTGGTAATACAATCTCCGGTATCCACATCAACCAGCAATTGGACCATTTTGAAAGTCCTTGCAATTCGTAAAATTTTTTTAACTTCAATAGTCCTTTGCTTACGTACTGAGGTTTTGTCAATATTGGCCTTTTTCTTTTTCTTCTTTGATTTTCTCAACGGATAAAAAATAAATTTCATGAAGAGCGTATTACACTTAATTTGGATCAATTCCGTGTCATGGGTTTCAATTTTCGCTTTTACCAAGCCCTTGGCCTGAATATAATATTCATTATTGGCTGTATCTACATACAGAACCATTTTCATGAATAGCAAGTAGGATAAAATCGCACCCAGTACAATGAGGATTATAACAAGTGTCATCACTAAATTTTGATACAAATAAAATTAAATTGGAAAGCCGTAGCAATGATCTTAGTCATTCACATGGATATTTAACATTGAATTAATGTTGAATAGGGCCTTATTTGATTTGATCCCAAAAGTACACTTCGCGTACATTGGCCATTCAGCGCTTACTTTGACCTAAAACCAGGCCAAATGGCTATTAGTGCAAGTATTATTTTAACAATGAGACCAAGCAAAGTTGGTGTGGGGCAATGTGGGTTTTACTTTTGGTGACCCTTTAACTGAAAATGAAAAAAGCAGTTATTGCGTACTTCAAAACTTTTTAAAAAATCTACTTAAGGCCTTCCTCATAGATATACAATACTACTCATTGCTTATTATTTCAATATTTAACACTTCATTGACATTCTTACCAATTACAGTTGTAATACATTGTTATACAACATATTACAACTGTTACTTGTCCCCTATTGCAAGAATTTTTTGTTAAATATTATATAAAATAGTACCTTTTTATGCATAGTACTGTAACAAAAACAATCCCCTGTCGTCTATTAGGTGTAAGTCAATCAAAAACAACAAAATGGAAAATTTACATAAACATCAATTAAGACCAAGAATCTATTACCAATTAGGTTCAGGATGGATAACAGATAGATTGTACCATATAAAAATTGAAAACAAAACGATTAACAGCTAAATACATATTATCATGAGAGCATCAATCAGAAAAACAGTAACAGAAACAAGAATTAATTCATTCTTTTCGACTTTTAAAGACACAAAAAGGGTTCAGTGGGCAGGATATAGAAATTATAATCGCTAAACAAGAATCATCATCATCAAATCAAAAAACCCTGGACAGGATTCAGGATAAAAACAGAAATCATGAAAGCAGCAATTAACAAAACACCTACAGAAGCTAGAAAGCACTCTTATTTTTCCAATTTTAAAGACAGCAAAAGAGTGCGTTGGGCAGAATACAGAAACTATAGTCATTAAATTGATTATACTTTACAAATAGCGACAATAACTTATTCTAGGTAGAGGGGTTACAATTTTTTGTAACTCCTTTTTTATTTATACATTGACACCTTAAAGCACATCCTAAGTATACAATTTTTCCCAAATAATAAATTTATATCTTAAGCAAAATATCCTTTAAATGATTAAGCTGAGCATTTTAATGTTATTTTTTGTTTTGCAGATCACTGCACAAACATCTCCCATTAAAGTAGTTGTTGAAGATATACCCAACAGACTGGCATTTTTTGCAATTAATGAGAGTACTGATGACTATGATGTAATGGTTACAATTTCTGGCACAAATTTTCGACAAAGCAAAGCCAAACCAAGGTTGATTAGGGTGCCGGCCGCTTCAAAAGTCCACATGAAGACAATAATGTTGATGAGAGGAAAAAAGCCATCGTATACCTATAGTATTATCCAAAATGATAGTCTATCTAAAAGGGCTTTGAAAAAGCCATTTGAAAAGATAAAAATCAATCCTAAAAAACAAATAACCATTTACATCCCTCATAATTGCACCAGCTGCGATAGCATTATTTCACCTTTGGAAAATGGGGAGTATAAGTACATTTCATATTTACTTTCAGAAAACGAGAATATAACCAATCAATTACAACGTTCTTTTGGCGCCAATAGTAGGCCGGTGGATTCATTGAAAACCCCTATTATTAATCTGGGAGGTAAACTATATACCAATATTGAAACTTATCAAAAATTACTTGACGAACTGGATAAGGAGTTCTAGATACCAAAGTAAATACTATATTGAAAAAGGGCATACTTGTTAAAAGCATGCCCTTTTTGCTTAGGTTGGTTAGAAATTTACAGTTAGTCCTGCTTTATCAAGCCTTTTTGAACATTAGATGGAACGGCCTGAAAGGATGAGAAAACAGATTTAAAGGTTGCCCTACCACGGGTCATTGATCTTAAATTCGTGGAATACCCATAAAGCTCCGCTGCGGGAACCATACATTTTAATATTTGAAAATGTTCATTGGTGTCTATGCCCTGAATAATTGATCTTCTGGAT
>JBATIW010000593.1:0-2292 GCA_049668005.1 Maribacter sp. | reverse complement strand
GCGCCCTGACATTTATGGTAAAATTGGCAATGCAGGCGTTTCAATATGTTGTTTAGATGATGCTAAAAAATTGTATTCGGGGTTTGATTTAACAAATACCATGACATCTGTTTCTATGACAATAAATGGTCCTGCCCCAATGTTGTTGGGCTTTTTTATGAATACTACCATTGATCAGGAATGTGAAAAATATATCATAAAAGAAGGACTGGAAAAAAAGGTAGAGCAAAAAATTGCCAAGATATATAAAGAGAAAGGCGTTGCCCGGCCTCAATATCAAGGTAAACTCCCGGCAGGAAATAATGGCTTAGGATTAATGTTACTCGGCGTTTCTGGGGATGAAGTCTTGCCTAGTGACGTTTATAACAAAATTAAATCAGAAACTATCGCAAAAGTAAGAGGGACAGTACAAGCCGATATTTTAAAAGAGGATCAAGCACAAAATACATGTATCTTTTCAACTGAATTCGCACTCCGGTTAATGGGAGATGTTCAGGAGTATTTTATTACGAATAATGTTCGTAATTTCTATTCAGTTTCTATTTCAGGATATCATATTGCAGAGGCCGGTGCAAACCCAATCTCACAATTGGCATTTACCTTGGCAAATGGTTTCACTTATGTGGAGTATTACCTGTCACGTGGTATGGATATCAGTAAATTCGGACCAAATTTATCATTTTTCTTTTCTAATGGGGTAGATCCTGAATATGCTGTTATAGGGCGGGTAGCCCGTAAAATTTGGGCAAAAGCCATGAAGCTAAAATACGGAGCTAATGATAGGGCCCAAATGTTAAAATATCATATTCAAACTTCAGGGCGCTCTTTACATGCTCAAGAAATTGATTTTAATGATATCCGAACAACATTACAAGCTTTGTATGCCATATATGACAATTGTAATTCTCTACACACCAATGCTTATGATGAAGCAATCACAACACCCACTGAGGATTCCGTAAGAAGAGCCATGGCAATCCAGTTAATTATTAATAAAGAATTAGGATTGGCTAAGAATGAAAATCCAATTCAAGGCGCTTTTATTATTGAAGAATTGACTGACCTTGTTGAACAAGCAGTCTATGATGAATTTGATAGAATTACCGAACGTGGAGGTGTTTTAGGAGCTATGGAAACCATGTACCAGCGTTCTAAAATTCAAGAAGAGAGCTTATATTACGAAACATTGAAACATAATGGAGAATTTCCAATTATAGGTGTAAATACATTCTTAAGTAGCAAAGGCTCTCCTACTGTTATTCCTGAGGAAGTAATAAGAGCCACTGAAAAAGAAAAAAAATATCAAATTGCAGTTGTTGAAAATTTGATCAAAGGCCGTTCAAAGGACGCTTCAGAACAAATATCATTGCTTCAACAAAAAGCTATCCACAATGAAAATCTATTCGAGCAATTAATGGAAGCTACTAAAGTTTGTTCTTTAGGTCAAATTACCCATGCCTTGTTTGAAGTTGGGGGTCAATATAGAAGAAATATGTAAGCAGAAAACCACTTTTTAAATTATTCTAAAACGCTATCATGAAAAAACTGTTTTTTAATGTTCTTCTTATTCTACTATTGAGTTTTTCTTTTATCAATTGTAAAAAAACAACACCCCAAATTGCCGAGAAGAAACCTGACACCTATGTTAGGGATAACTATTTTAAACAGGAAGTAACCATTACAATGCGTGATAGTATTAAACTACATACTACCATTTACTCGCCTAAAGATAAAAGTAAGGAATACCCTATTCTGTTATTACGTACACCATACAGTTGTAGGCCATATGGTGAAGATAAGTTTCCTAAAAAGATTGGTCCTAACGTTCATTTAATGAAAGAAGGAAACATAGTTGTATATCAAGATGTAAGAGGACGCTGGATGAGTGAAGGTAGCTATGACAATATGCGTGCTTATATCCCCAATAAAAAATCGAATACTGATGTTGATGAAAGTTCTGATACTTACGATACTATTGACTGGCTAGTAAACAATATTGAGAATAATAATGGTAATGTAGGCACTTGGGGAATTTCATATCCAGGTTTTTATTCGACCTATTCTGCTATAGATGCACATCCCGCTTTAAAAGCGGCTTCTCCACAAGCCTGCATTGGCGATTTCTTTTTTGATGATTTTCATCATAATGGCGCCTATTTGTTAAGCTATTTCAGGGCTACACCATTGTTTGGAACTCAAAAAGATAAACCAACGGATTCATCCTGGTATAAAATACCCGACATAAAAACACAAGATCAGTACCAATTCTATTTAGATGCAGGTCCGCTAAGT